>JAJRQR010000159.1 GCA_024280145.1 Bacteroidota bacterium | reverse complement strand
ATCATCGTTAGATTTACGTTTTAGCTTCCATTTCATAGATTGCTCTGTATTTGGAGATTCTGCATCTGGAGGTCCAAACATCATTAACGATGGCCACCAAAAACGGTTTAACGAATCTTGAGCCATTGCTTTTTGCTCTTCAGTTCCATTACAAAGGGTTAATAATATTTCGAATCCTTGACGTTGATGAAAACTTTCTTCTTTACAAATACGAACCATCGCACGTGCATAAGGTCCGTAAGACGTTGTGGTAAGTGCTACCTGATTTATAATTGCGGCACCATCTACCAACCAACCAATAGCACCCATATCTGCCCATGTTAGAGCTGGGTAATTCAAAATGGAAGAATATTTTGCTTTTCCGCTATGTAATTGATCGTACAATTCGTCTCTTGTAATTCCTAAGGTTTCGGTTGCTGAATACAGATACAAACCGTGTCCTCCTTCATCTTGAACCTTTGCCAATAAGGCAACTTTTCTTCTTAAGGAAGGAGCTCTGGTAATCCAATTCCCTTCCGGAAGCATACCTACTACTTCGGAATGTGCGTGCTGAGATATCTGACGAATATGTGTTTTTCTATATTTTTCAGGCATCCAATCCTTAGGCTCAATTTTCTCATCACGAGCAATTCGTTGATTGAAAATTTCTTCTAAGTTTTTTATTTCTTGTTCACTCATAAATTATAAGCTTTATGCTACAAGCTCTAGGCTTTAAGCTTTTTATACATCAAAATCTAATTTTACTTTTTCTGTTAATGGAACGGATTGACAACTCAACACAAAGTTCTGCGAAACTTCCTCTTTCTCTAAAGCGTAGTTAACTTTCATTTCTACTTTACCTTCAATCACTTTACATTTACAGGTCGCGCAAACACCACCTTTACAAGCAAATGGCAAATCTGCACCTGCACCTAAAGCAGCATCTAAAATATTGTCATATTCTTTCGTCATTGTATAATGAAATTCTTTCCCCCCATCTACAATGGTTACCTCAACGCCTTCTAACTTCTGGTTTGGAATTACTGTGGGTTTATCTTCTTTTGAAAGCCCTGTTACAAATAATTCGAAATGAATGTTTTCTGAAGGCATTCCTGCTTTTACCAATTCTTCTTTTACTAAGAAAATCATTTCTTCAGGACCACAAAGGAAGCATTCGTTTAATTCTGAAACATCGACTAATTTATCAAATATCGTATGTAATTTTTCTTCGGTAAATCTTCCGTTTAATAATTCGATATCACGGTACTCTTTGGTTAGAAAATAAAGCACTTCTAGCCTTCCAAAATACTGATTTCTAAGTTGTTCTATTTCCTCTTTAAAGATAATGGATTTAACGGTACGATTCAAATAAAATAATTTGAAAGTACTTTTAGGTTCCTTTGCCAAATGAGTTTTAATCATAGAAAGGATGGGAGTAATTCCACTTCCTGCCGTAAAAACAATGTAGTCTTTTGGTGTTTCTGAAACTGCAACTCCAAACCTTCCCATTGGTTTCATTACTTGTAAACTATCTCCTTTTTGAAGCGTTTGATTTACAAAAGTTGAAAATTTTCCTTCTGGGATTTGCTTTACCGCAACCTTCCATTCGTTATCCAACGGACTTGAACATAAACTATAAGAACGCCGAATATCTTCATCGTTAATCGTTGTTCTTAGCGTTAAGTATTGTCCTGACTTGAATTTAAATGTTTCTTTTAAATCTTCAGGAACATCAAATTCTATCACCGAACAATCATCGGTATCTTTATAAATATCTTTTACTTGGAGGGTATGAAATTTCGCCACAATTCTATTTTAAATAATTTAACTGACAATTGTTAGTTTATGTTACAAAGATAGCAATTATTTACTATCTATTTGTTAATTCCGTTTAAGAGCACTTCACTTAAATTAGAAGCTAATTCTGAAGCATTTAGATCCTCTTTTTGAGGAATCCAAACATATAACGATCGTAAAGTTGACAGTACTGAAAACAACATAATATCTGGATTGATATTCTTGATTTCATTTTTTGAAATACCTTCTTTAATAATTTCACGGAAATTATTTTCGTAATCAACCCGCAAAGTTAAATAGTGATTTAGTTGATCTTTTAAGTGCATCCAATCGTTATTCAGCGATGCCATTCCGTTGGTATTTCTACTGGTAATAGCTACGTGAAGCACAACTATTTGCTTCAGTTTATCTACACAAGTTGAATTAGAATTTTTAATGTTCCCTAATCCTTCAATAAACTCTTCCGCTAAAGAAATGATAATAAATGTAAGTATTTCCTCCTTATTTTTTATATGATTGTATAGGCTCGCCGCCTTGATTCCCATTGCTTTTGCAATATCTCGCATCGTCACTGCACTGTAGCCTTTTTCTTTAAAAAGCGTGGATGCCGTGGTGATGATTTCTAATTTTCTAGGACTTGGACTCATTGAGAGAGCAAGATACTCAATTCCTTTTTTTATTTTCAATTTGAAAAGGAAGAAATATCAATAAACTTTTTACATTTGATTTATGAATACTGAAATCACATCCAATCCATTACTCGACAGATTGCCTCCACATTTAAAGCAATTTATGAAGCCTCAAGATTACGAGCAATACACACCAATTAACCAAGCAGTATGGCGTTATGTAATGCGAAAAAATATAGATTTCCTTTCTAAAGTAGCTCACGAAAGTTATTTGGAAGGATTGAAAAAAACAGGAATTTCTATTGATGACATCCCTTCTATGTACGGGATGAATCGTATTTTAAAAGAAATTGGTTGGGCTGCAGTTGCGGTTGACGGGTTTATTCCACCGAATGCTTTTATGGAATTTCAGGCCTATAAGGTATTAGTAATTGCTAGTGATATTCGTCAGTTAGAAAATATTGAATATACGCCTACACCCGATATTATTCACGAAGGAGCCGGTCACGCACCTATTATTGCGAGTCCGGATTATGCAGAGTATTTACGTCGTTTTGGAGAGATTGGCGCCAAAGCCATTTCAAGTGCTCACGATATTGAAATGTATGAAGCGATTCGAGAACTTTCTATTTTGAAGGAAGCCATTTCAACTCCGATCAATGACCTTTCAGAAAGGATTGAAGAAGCTAAAAAACTTGTTGAAACATTACAAAACAAAGAGGTTACTCCTTCTGAAATCACCCTCATCAGAAACTTACATTGGTGGACGGTTGAATACGGGTTGGTAGGAACTCTTGAAAACCCGAAAATTTATGGTGCTGGACTCTTATCGTCTATTGGTGAAAGTGCTTGGTGTTTAAAAGAAGAAGTAAAAAAACTGCCTTATTCTACAGAAGCTGCGTATCAAAATTTCGATATCACTAAACCTCAACCTCAGCTTTATGTAACACCAGATTTCGCTTATTTACAAGAAGTGTTAGAAGAATTTGCCAATACTATGGCAGTAAGAAAAGGAGGTTGGCGAGGACTTAATAAATTGATTGAATCCAAACAATTAGGAACGATTGAATTGAGTACAGGATTACAAATTTCGGGAGTATTTTCTCAAATGATTAAAAATGAAGATAACGAAGTAGTTTTCTTTAAAACGGAAGGCCCTACGGCACTTTCCCATCGTGAGAAAGAAGTAATTGGTCACGGAGTTGAAGCCCACAAACACGGATTTAGTTCGCCTTTAGGAAAGCTAAAAGGAATCAATCTCGCTATTGAGAATATGGGTCCTCGCGATTTACAAGCTTATAATTTTTACGACGGAAAAGAAATCGCTTTTGAGTTTGAAAGTGGTATCACCGTAAAAGGATTAAACGTCACCGGAATTAGAAATTTACGTGGTGAGTTGATGTTAATTCAATTTACAGAATGTACCGTTACTTATAAAAACGAGGTATTGTTCTCTCCAGAGATGGGTGGTTTTGATATGGCAGTTGGTAAAGAAATTGTTTCGGCATTTACAGGAGCTGCAGATTATTTATCATTCCCAATTACTCAAAAGCCAAGTGAAACCAAAACGATAAAAGTTGAAATCTCTGAAAGCAAAAAAGAACTACATAAAATGTATCATTCCGTTCGGGAAATTAGAGAAAACAAAAAATCAAATGACCCTCTTCAAAAGATTTTCACCACATTAAAAGAAGAATATTCTAGTGATTGGTTATTGCCTTTGGAAATTTATGAATTGACAAAAGACAAGCAGGTTTTAGATTATTTGGAGAAGTTAAAAGTAGTAAAACCTAAAATTGCTCATTTAATTGAAAATGGACTGGGATTGATTCGGTGATATTTTTAAACTTCTACAAAGTCAAAACATTTGCCCATTTTAAAAGGTACAATATTACAAATGTGATTCCTGTGCAAGTGTATATTACCCCTTGCCAATAAAAAAGTCTTGATGACCAATGATTCCATAACTTTTCACCATATCCTTTTCTATAATATCCATTGGTAAATTTCCAAAAGAGAAACGTAACTATTAAAAAAATTACTAGGGCTATTATTAAATTTTTTTCCATTTATCGATTATTTAGTTTAGATTTTTATAATTGCCCTCATCAATTACAAATATACAATCATTGATGTAAATAATAAAAGTTGCAATATCCGAAAGTAAAAAAAGAACTGTTAATAACTATTAATTTGGCCATATTGGCGTTTCATCATCCTCTTTATAATTTGGGAAAATTGAAATCGATTCTACAATACCGTTATTAATCCAAAAAGAAATTCCATTTGAATTAGAAGCATAGTCTTTATAATTCAATTCTTTTAATTCATCATCAAGTTCTATATCTGAAAAAATAAGATTAGATTTCATAACAAATTCAATTTCTTTTAATCCAATTAATCTTTTTCCTTTTAGTAAAAAATCTTTTGAATAGAAAGTAATTGTTCCTAATCGAAAATTATCATCAGTTGAAAAAGTCAAATCAACTCCAAGACTATGATACTTTAAAATTATATCAAATGAATTATCAGGATAAGTTTCTTTATTTCTTTCAGAAGCGTTTCCCAATAACAATTCAACCTGTTCCAAAGTAAGACCTAACTTGATTTTGTCAAATCCAAAATATGGTATTATTTCGGTTTTCATAATTTTGGTCATACTGTGTTTTATTATTTTAATCCGTAAGAATGATTTTTATTTCGATTTCCAGTTACTTGTTTTCCAGTGCTTTGTTAGCGGTGGTTTTTACTTTATTTAATTCCATTTCATATTGATTGAAGGGGTTTTGGAGGCCTTTTCTTTCAAGAAAATTTTCAATATTATTTATTCGAGAGTCAATATTTATAAATGAAATATCTTGTTTTTCAATGTTAGAAATATACTTCAATAAATGGCTTCCCAACCCAATATTTCTAGGGTTTTTATCAATTGCCATTTGGTGAATTCTCTTGAAAACTGGGTTATAGATTATGTATCCTTTGATTGTATTGTTTTTCATTATCCCAATGTACAAATTCTGATTGTGAAGGTTATTCATTGTTGAAATAGAATTCTGCCAAGTAGGTGAATGATCCCAAAATGTTTTGATAGTTTTCCAATTTGGGTTTCTAAATTCAATTATTTCATATGATTCTGGAAGTGCATTTTTCGTTAACCCATTTAGTTTCCCTTTAAAACATTTTAATTCTCTTAAGATTTTAAAACCTTGATTTTGGTAAACTTTTATGGCGGAAGAATTTTGAGTTAGTACTTCAAGAATCATTTTAGCGATTTGATTATCTTTAAGTTTTGGTGAAATAAAATCATACATTTTAGTAGTCAGTCGATTTCCTCTAAAATTTGGCACAACACCTGTCCCTCCATTATAGATTACTTTTATTCCATTCTTATTTTCTACAAAATGAAGTATAAAAGCCACTAATTTTTTATCATCAAATACTCCAACAGATAAATCTAATCTTCCTCCCTCACTCGAAAACTTATCTTCAAATTGTTCTTTCGTGAACTTAATTGGAAAAAAATAATCAGAAAAAACTGAATTAAATGTATCAGTTATTTCTTCAAAAGTTATGTTTCCTAAAGTTGTTATTTTTAGCATAGCTTTATTTAAGTTCACTGATTTCATCTAATAAATAACATTGCTCAAATTTTTGCATTCCTATTTTAGGGTAATAATTTATTGCTTCAGGTGCAGATAACAAAATAAGTTTTGCGTTGTTAGTCTCCTTTTTTGTCAGTCTAATAAGTTCTTTTCCAATCCCTTGTTTTTGATATTTTTGGTCAACTGCAATATCTGAAAGGTATGTGCAAAAGGTAAAATCGGTTAAGGACCTTGCTACTCCAATTAATTTACCGTTTGCTCGGGCAGTTATTATTAAATTACCGTGTTTTAGCATTTTAGAAATTCTTTCAGGTTCAGAAACAGGTCTTCTTTTTCCCAAAGTTGAATTTATTAGAATTCTTGTAAACTCTTCTACAGATAAATTTGTTTCTATTTGATATATCATTATTAAAGAATTATTTGTGTCATATTAAACTACCGCTAACGATCTTGTATAAGATTAGTTGCGTTGGCTAAGTAACAAATTAAGCAAATACAAACCGAATAGAAAATCTGCGAGGATTTTCGTAAGTAGGTTCCTACCAAGCAATTAATTTTATACGGTGTTGCCAGTAGTTTTGATTCCGCTTTTAAAATCAAATTCCTAAATCGTCCCGAGGAGCCGAACCCTGTCCAAAGTCCAATTTTTTTTGATTTTGTTAAAGTTAACCTATCTACGATTAATACAGGATCGGATAATTCATTGACATACACTTTTACCTGTTCTTCATTAATGTGGATAATTACCTTGAACCATTTATCAGGATTTGGAGGAGTTGTAATTTCGTCCTCAAATTCTCCAGTTCTTTCTTTTCTAAGCTTTTTCCAAGTAAATTCAGGGTGAAATATGTATTGAACCATATGATCCTTTCTTATTTGCTCTTTTGCAACAAAATTGAATGGGCGGAAATAAATAACTTCATACGTTCTGTCATCTTGAATATTAAAGGCTATTCCAATAAAACTTTTACCTGGCTTGTTCTCACCTAAAAGTTCAACTTCAATAATGCCTTTATCAAATTCTATAGTTTTTAAAATCCCTACACCATCACTATTCTCTGCATTCATCTCTACTGCATCTTCCTGACCTCCGTATAATGACATGATACGATTCACGGCTTTTATATTCTTATTTTGGAATTCATCAGTTAGACTTACCTGCTGTTGACAGAAGGAACTGATTGAAATTAGAAATAAAATTACAACAAGTGTATTGGTTTTTGATTTTCTCATTTTACTTTTATTTTGTTTATTACTCTCTTTTCAAACCTACCCTCCAAAGGCAAGAATAAAGTACTAAAGTAATTAATCCTCCCATTCTATATTTTGTAAATATTTCTCGGTATAAATTCCTTCTGAATTATAGGTCAATAACCAACCCATAGAATCGGTTAAAATATAGAGGTTTTGCAGTTCGGAAAGCAGTCTATTTTGGGCATTTTTCTTTAAATCGGAGTTTTCAATTTCTATCATCAACGATTTATTAACTCGGTTTTTAATCTTATTAAAATCACTTGCATCAAATTCATTTAGGTAATCTTGTTGCATATCGTAATATTCGATATTTGGGTTGATGTGGATTTCTGGTTCTGGGATTTTAGAAATGATTACTTCTTTGGTTTCTGGAATGACTTCGGTTTTTACTTTACTTAAATCATACGAAACAGAAACCTTTGCATTCACAAACACAATGGCTTTTTTATCTGAAGAAAAAACATCGAAATAAAACTTCTTAGAATCTTTATAAGTAAAAACTTGGGAGAAATTTCCTTCGGTAACAATTAGTTTTCCAACGTTTCTTATTTGCTTCTGAATTAATGTGGTATTTGTAATTAGTTCTTCTTTTTCATCTTTTTTAAATTCCATATACTGAAATACAAAAAAACACAAATGAAGCGATGATAATTCCTAAAAAAACTTTTCTCATAACATTTTAATTTGAAGGATCTTGTTTAAAAATAGTCGACAAGTATTCATATAATTCAGGATGTTTTTTTTCAAACTTATCTGGATGATTAAAAAAATACTCGCTAACTACAGCTAAAAACTCTGCGTTATTGGTGAGTGCATAAGGGTTTATATCTGATTTTCTATTTTCTATATCTCGCATTTCATCTTTAATTTCGTGAAGCCACGGTCCCACATACGAATGCTCCATTAATCGTTCGGGAACACCATCAACAGCACCATCTTGCTTGTCTAATAAATGAACAAACTCGTGAATTCCAACGTTTCTTTTTTGCCTAACACCATTAAAAGCATCCACTAAATCTGGTTTTGACAAAATCACAGAACCGTTCAAGGCTCCTTCACCCACCATTCCAATAATAATCTGTTTATGGTCTTTGTACCTTTCTGTTTGAAAGTTTTCATCAAAACTATTGGGGTAAATTAATACCTGATTAATTCGTGGATAGTTAAAACCTGGAAATGCAAATACAGGAATTACAGCACTTGATGCTACCATTAATCTTACGGTATCATCAACATTTGTGCTTATTCCTTTTACCTTTTTTGTTGCTAAAAATAATGCAATTCGTTTTTCGAAAAGCGTTTTATCTTCTTCTGAAAGTTCTTTATAAAAAATAACTTTTTTTTCTAAAATTTCTTTCCATTCCTTCGGGAAAGGCTTCGAAGTTTCTTCTAATATTTTGTTCTGCTTCTTTTTAGATTTCAGTTTTAAAATAACTAAAATGATGATTGCAATTAGTGCTATGACAATACCTAACATACATTTTTTCTTTTATCAGTGAAGAATCTTGGTCTTTTTTAAATCAGGCTAAAGGTAGCTAATTTCTGAAAATTGACAGTTTCCTATAAGTCATACTTCACCACAAACATCACGATTCTTGGCAATACAAAATACTGAGTCGTAGTATTAAACTCATCATTAAAACTATCGCTATTGGTAAACTCGGTATCGAGAATATTAGTGGCTTGAATTTTAAATTCCCAAGGGCTGTCTCCTTTTTGGAAATACAGGTTGGCATCTAAGAAAGAATATTGATTTTCAACCGTGTTTGCCTTGTCACTATAATTGTAGAAATTCCAATCTGCCGTAAAAGTAAAGTGTTTTAAAAATCGTACATCTACATTGGCAAACGGACTGTGGGTATAGAATGTTTGTGGCAATCCTCCATTATCGTAATCGTTGATAATGGCGCTATAACCTACTTCAAAATTAGGCCAATCCCTAAAATTAGAACGGACACTTGCTTTGTAATTCTGTGTAAAACTGGTACTTTCGGTAATATTTGCATTGATATTATTAAAAGTGGTACTATAACTCACTCGCGCACTAGCATTGAATTGTATTTTCTTTATTCGTTTACTGAATTGCCCAAAACCAGAAAACGTTTCATCTGGGAAATTACTATCCATATTTATAGGAGTACTCACTTGATTGATCCCCACTAAAAGCGAATTATACTTCACCGATTCAATCCTTCTTGAGTAATTAATCGAACCATTAAAATTGGTATAATTAAACATATTAAAACTGAAATAGGTTAAATTATAATTATGTGAAAGGGAATTTTCAAGGTTTCTATTTCCTCTAAACATTCTGTTATAATCACTAAAAACATACGCTTCAGCATAATTATTTACATCGGTATAATCTTGAGATATTGAATAATTAAATCGTAAATTTTCACTCTTTTTAAACTGAAGTAAAATATTTACATCGGGTAAAACATTCCAATCATTTTGTGTGATTGAAGTTCCTGATTGTTCGTTTTTCAATATATAATTATGAAGGGTTACTCCTGGTGTAAACGTAAATTTCCCTGTTTTGAATTTGTAATGAACTCCCAAAAATAAATCGGAAAGATTATAAGTCACATCATTGATTAATGAAAATACATCACCATTAGGATCGGGTAATGCATCGTCGAAATCTATCTGGTCATTATTATCTAATAACTGAAACATATTTGAATTAAAATTCTGTTTACTCAGGGTAGTTCCCAAGGTAAAATTGATGTTGCTTTTGTTATTGATTACATAGTAATAATCAACTTTAGCATCCAACTTATTAGTGGTAATATTTTTTTCTTGATTGATATTAAATCGGTCTTGATTTTGATCTACGGGAATAATTCCGCTGAAAGGTAACAAGTCTAAAACCGCATTATAAAACGGATCTTCATCTTGGTATAAATGCTGAATTTGCCCTGCAAAAATATGATCGTCATTTAAAGTATAATATAAATTCACATTTTGGTTGATAGAAGAAGGTTTGTTTTCCTTTTCCTCATCAATGTTATTTTCAATTTCATTTACCAAAGAAAGTGTTTGGTTGTTTTCTGTCTGTTTTGAAGTTTTATAAAGTGCATCATAATCAAACTGAAAATTTACATTGGGTTTATAAATAGCACTTAATTTTAGCATTCCTAATTGGGTGCGTTGATCGCTGATATTGTTGGTGGTTTCGGTGGCATTTGAAGTCACAAAATTTCGAATTGAATTAGTAACAATATCTGTTTTATTATCTGAAAGAATTGCAAAACCACTAATATCCAATACATCTGAAGCTTCCCAACTAAAATTACCTGCAAAGAATTTCGCTTCTATTTCTTTGGCTTTATTGTTCTGCATTAATGCGAAACCTAAGTCACTCTGACTCACATTAAAATTGGTGCCTCCTCCTCGATTAAAATTCCGAAAACCTCCCGTAAATTTAAAATAATCCCGGAATGTAAAAGGTACTTCGCCAATATTATTAAAATCTGTGATAATATTAATACTATATTTTGGGCTATAATAAAACAGTTTTGGATGTACTAAATAACGCCCTTTTTCTTTGTCTCCAATTCCTGCTCCTGCAGTCACTTCACCAAACCAAAAATTCTTTTTTCCATCTTTCAATTTAATATTAATAGCGATGTTATCTTGGTCGTTACCAATACCTCGCATTTGATCTACTTCGTTGTAATTACGAAGCACTTCAATTTTATCAACCGCATCTGCAGGAATATTTTTGGTCGCGAGTTTTGAATCACCATCGAAAAAATCTTTCCCTTCTACCATTACTTTGGTAACGGTTTTTCCTTCTACTTCAATTTCACCATCTTCATTTATTTCTACTCCAGGAAGTTTTTTCATCACATCACCTAATTTTCTTTCGGTTCCGTTCGTGAATGAATCTGCATTATAAATTATGGTATCTCCTCTTACGGTTACGGGCATTTCATAAACAATTTCAACACCGTCTAGTTCTGCTGCTTTGGAATTTAATGTGAAATTTTGTTGTAAATCGGACGCATTTTCTGATACCGTAATTTCCATTTCTGAAGTTTCATAACCTAAAAACCTAGCTCTTACAATGTAGGTGTTATTAACTGGTAGGTCTAATTGAAATCTACCTTCATAATTGGTAATTCCATACGATTCTATAGCTCCAGATTCTTTAACTGTGGCAATTACATTTGCCAATTCTAAAGGGTCTCCGATACTATCTTTTATGGTTCCGCGAACTTTTATACTTTGGGCTGAAAGTAGAGTTGAAAAGAGAATGATTGTTACTATTATAAGTTTTTTCATTGGTTGATTTTACATCCATCCCCTAACCCCTCCCTTGAAAGGAAGGTGAACTATTATGGTGAATAGATATATTGCTAATTAATTACTTCTCATATGACCACCGCCACCTTTTCTTCCACCGCTATTTCTGAAATTTTCTCGCATTTCATCCATTTTAGCTTTAACAATTTTATTGTATTCCGTACGAGTTACCTCTTTCCCTTTTTTAGGTGCTTTAATTTCTTCTGATTCTTTTGGATTCATAACAATTTTTGAACATAAAATAGTAGTTCTATATACATTCAATTCTAAAATTAATCCTGGTAATCCTGCGTATTCACCTGGCCCATTTTTTACTGGAATCATTGGTGTATACCAAGCGGTAACGATCACTTCTTTTGGTACTTCTATTTCATCAAAAGGATCTTTTACTTTGGTGCTATCTGTTTTCAGTTTTGAAGATTCTTTTTCATCTTCCACCTTTTTATCATCATTATTCCGTCTTCTTGCCATGGTTAAATCGTTGGCATCAACTTGTTTTACAGCAGTAGCTTTAAATGCTACATACTGTCCTATTTGCTTGGACTCTTTTTCTAGTGTCCATTCCAAATTCGAAATAGTATCGTTGATTAAAAACTGCTTTCCGAAAAACTCCCGTTCTTCTAAAATTTGTTTGGTTTCTAAGTTTTTATACTGAATTCCTGCTGAAAAACTCCCCATCATCATCGCCATCATTCCTCCTCCTGCTCCAGTTTCTAGTTTTTCTTCTTCTTTGTAAATAGATTCATTTCCGTTGAAAGTCAAGATGTAAGTCTTTTCTAAATATTGTTTCATACGTTCGGCAATCATTTTTCGCATGTTTTCATCCATATCTTTTCTTCCAATTTCACTAGTTTTTACAGTGGTTTTGGATTCGTAGAATGCTTTTCCGCTAATGGTTTGTGCAAAAGTTGATACAGTTAGTAAAGCAAGAATAATGGTGCTAAGGAATTTCATTGTGGTTGTTTTAGATTTAATAAGGCACTAAATTACGTGTTTTGTTACAAAATTCTTAGACTATTGTTTTTTGAAATGGGTTAATTATTAACCACCAATTCGAATTTCAATTGAATTACCATCATCACGTCTTCCAGAATGAAATTGCTCGTCCATTTCTTTCATTTTCTTTTCAATAATGGTTTCAAATTCTTCTTGGTTTATCTTTTTCCCTTTTTTCGGTTCTTCGATAAAAACTCCTTGTTTTGGGTTTAAAACAATCTTACTACATAAAATGGTTTCAGATCCATCACTAACTTCTAGAATAAGTCCGGGTAAGCCACTGTAATTTCCAGGACCATGTTTTACAGGAATTTGCAAGGTGTACCAGGCAGTAATGGTTTGCTCCACTTCTTTTTGTTCTGGTTCTTTGGGTTCTTCTTCTGAATTTACAGACATCGTCATTGAACTCGACATCATTCCTTTTCGTTTAAAAGTCGCTTTAAAACAAGTGTATGCTCCAATGTTTTTGGTTTCCTTTTCTAGTTTCCATTCGGGTTGCTCTAAAGTGTCGTTTATTAGAAATATTTTTCCGAATACATCACTTTGAGTAGCATACCTGTTTTCAGTTAAATTTTTATATAATATATCGCCTTCGCCTGAACCCATAATTTCTATTTGAATTCCACTTGTACTCGCCCCTGTTGGTTTGTCTAAATTTGCGACTTCCTTGTATAAAGACTCATTATTGTTGAATTCTAAAGTATATTCTTTCTCGAATTGTTTTTTCAACAACGCCATCATTTGTTGTTGCATCTCATCATCCATATGAGTGCTATCTATTTTAATATCCATTTTACGTTGCGATTTATAAGTGGCAATTCCTTTAAAATCTTGCGCAGAAAGTAATGAAGTAAAAAATAGACTAAGGGCTAGTGAGATGTAAAGTAAAATTTTCATATTGTCATTTTTAATTGATGGTACAAATATGAAAAAGTTAAATCGGTTATTCTGTTAAGTAGTGTTAACGTGTGTTAAATTAGAATGACATTGTTGTTGAACTGTTTACTTGTTGATTTGTTTAATTGAAACTTCCATAAAAATTCAACATCTCTGAAATCGTTTCAATTCGTTGTCTGTCCTTTTCAATAAATAATTCGTGTTGGGCATTTTCTACTTTAAAAGCTTTGCAATTTTTGTTTAATTTTTGAGCAGCTTCTATAAAATTTTGATGTGCTCGTTTATTTACTATTTGTTCGTTTTCTGCAGAAAAAAGAATAAAAGGAGTTTGAATCTTATCAATATTATCAAAAATAATTTCAAATTGTTGACACGATTTATACACCCATTGATAGCTAGCTCCACCCAATTTTGCTTTCGGATTTTCATTAAATGCATCAACCATTCTATCAAACCTAATTTCGTTTCCAGTTAAAGTATTGCCTTCAAAACTATTATAATCGTCATTATATTTTCCTGCTCCCAAAACGTATTCTGGCTCATCTCCTTCCAATATTTTTACAACTGCACAACTTGGTGGATTCAATCCTAACATAGGCGAAGAAAATGCTGCTGCATTAAAATCGTTAGGAAATTGTTCTAAATAAGTCATTCCAATCGCACCTCCCATTGAATGGGTCAATAAATATTTATTTTTAAAATTTTCTGGTAATAAAAAACCTTCATAAAACAATTTCATATCGTCAATATAATACTGAAATTCATTCACAAAACCCATATCTGAATCTTCCGCCATTCTTCCTGAAAGTCCTTGCCCTCTATGATCGTGTATATAAACCGAAAAGCCATTATTATATAAATCGTAAATAAGCTCCTTGTATTTTATGGCTGCTTCCGTTCTACCTGAAGAAATTAATATTGCCCTATCGCTATCGTTCTGCTTGAAAATTTTATAGTAGATTTCGATACTATTTTTTCCTAAAAATGTTCCTTCTTTTCCATTTCGGTAAAAGTCTTCTATTTTTAGAGTGTAGGTTTTGTCTTTTAGGTTTTCGGTTATTGTTAAGTTGTATTTATTTTGTTTTGTTTCAACAGATTTAAAATTGGTGTTGCAGGAAGAAGCAACAATTAGTAATAATAACAAGTTTGAAGGTTTCATTTCAGAAATATTTGTACTCAAAGTTAGGTAAATTTTATTCAAATCATTTCGGCTCTGCTCAATGACCTCAATTTTGTTTTTAACGTTAACGTGTGTTAACTCATTTGGTAATGACCCTCGTATCTCATTACATTTGACCAATGAATAATCTCAAATACAAACAGATTTTATACTTTATAAGTGTAGTGATACTTCTTACTATTGGAGTGCAAGGCTATTGGTCTTATAAGAATTATCAATCTGAAAAACAGCATTTTACCGTCGATGTTCAGACCTGTTTGGACAATGCCGTAGATGCCTATTATACTAAAATAGCAAAAGAAAATACTTGGGCATATATGTTGGATTCTATTCCAAACGATAGTGTTTTTATGAATATTAATATCAATAATTTTCTTTCTGAAGGAGATTCATTACCTCGAAAATTTGAAACGCTCCACACTAAAGATTCTACTAGTTCTAAAAATATTTCCATATTAAAGTCCAATTCTTTTAATAATTTCAACTTTAAAACAAACTCTAACAATCCAACCGTTTTTTATGAAACAATAGACAGTTTAAAAGGAGTTACGCCGAAACATTTAGAAATGTTAACCTCTAAAATCGTGGTTTCTTTTTCTGAAGATTCTTTGTCTTTGAATAGAATAGATAGTTTGATTTTAAAGGAATTAAACAGGAAAGAAATTCATCTTAACTACGGACTTTATTACAAAGATGGATGGGGAGAGGGTCAGAAATTAAGAGAAGCTACCGTCGATGATTCTGAATTATTAGCAACCACAGGTTCCTCTTTTATTATGGACGGAAGCAAATTACAAATGCATTACAGCAATAATTCGATGACTATATTGAAGCGGAATTCCATCAGTTTACTTATCTCCTTTTTACTGGTTTCGAGTATTGTTTTTTGTTTGATTTATTTGCTGAAAATAATTCAGAAACAAAAAGAATTGGCCGAAATCAAAAACGACCTCATCAGTAATATTACGCACGAATTTAAAACTCCCTTAGCAACTATTAGTGTTGCTTTGGAAGGAATTCAGCGTTTCAACTCAAACAACGATACTGAAAAAAGTAAGAAGTACACCGAAATGTCTAAAACCGAAGTGGACAAACTTACTTTTATGGTTGAGAAATTATTGGAAACCGCCACATTAGATAGTGATAATTTACAACTGAATCTGGAAGAAACCAACCTTGTTTCATTAATTGAAAAAACAAGTACGATTAATCCTGAATTGACCAATGGAAAAGAAATTATATTTGCTTCTAACAAAGAAGAATGTTTGGTAAATATAGATCGGTTTCATTTTGAAAATGCACTCAACAACATTATTGACAATGCTATTAAATACGGAGGAAACAAAATTGAAGTTAGTTTAGAAGCTTCAAATTCCAGATTAATCATCAACATAAAAGACAACGGAAAAGAATTAACTAAACAACAAGCTTCTAAAATATTTGAAAAATTTTATCGAGTGCCCAAAGGAAATACGCACGATGTAAAAGGCTTCGGAATTGGGTTGTATTACAGTAAAAATATTATTGAAAAACACGGAGGAAGTATTGAAGTTGCTGTTGAGGATGGGACCGAGTTTTCCATAAGCATTCCGTTAAAATCAAGAACACCCCTCTAAATTTCCCCTCAAGGGGAGACTTACTAAAAAACATGTAACATCAATGTTTTAAAAAAAATTCTTTAGTGAACTTTGTAAAAAAACTTTGAGAACTCTGTGGTTAAAGTGGTTAAAAAAGAAGGTTATGTTCTTAAATAATGTGGAATATTTAATTTCTCATATTCTGTTTCAATATTCCTGTATTGATAAATTGCTTTAATGTTTGTCACCATGATTTTTGCGAACTCTTTTATAGGTTCTGATGATTTTTTTATCTTTT
>JAJRQR010000158.1 GCA_024280145.1 Bacteroidota bacterium | reverse complement strand
TTATGGACTCTTCGGAAATGAAAATATAAGTCAATTAGCTATTGAAAACTGGGAAAACCCTATCCAATTAATAACAGGCGGAATGGTCATTTTTGTTGCTTACGAAGGATTTGAACTCATTGCAAATGCAGTTCCAGATTTAGAAAATCCGAAACAGAATATTTCAAAAGCATATTTCTATTCGGTCATTTTTGTAATTCTATTATATGTAATTATTGCCATCGTTACTGTTGGATCCTTGCCTTTTAGTGATATTGCAACAGCACAAGATTATGTTCTTGCCGAAGCTGCCAAACCAATGCTTGGGGAAGTTGGATTTACCATTATTACCATTGCTGCTTTAATTTCAACTTTCTCGGCGATTAACGCTTCTATTTATGGCGGAAGTAAAGTGAATTACGAAATAGCCAAAGATGATGAGTTACCTCCATTTTTAATAAAAACACTTTGGAATCAGCCCATCGGACTCCTAATCACTGCCATTTGGACTTTAGTATTAACCAATACTTTAAATTTAGAAAGTATCTCCACAGCAGGAAGTGTTGGGTTTTTATTAATATTTGCTATCGTTAATTTTGTTGGATTCAAACTTTCTAATAAGACTAAGAGTAATAAGACAATTCCCATTATCGGTTTTTTATTATGTTCTGTTGCTTTAATAATGTTGCTTGTTCAACAATTTAAATCAAATAGAACTGGAGTTATTGTTGCTTTATCAATCATTGTTTTCTGTTTTCTGGTGGAATTCATTTACAAACGAACAGAATATTATAAAAATCATCCTTTCTTTAAAAAATAGAATTTATGAAAAACGTAATTGAAACTTTTTACGAAGCATTTGATAATTTAGATGCAGAAACGATGGCTAATTGTTATCATAAAGACATCGCTTTTGAAGACACAGCTTTTGGGGTTTTAAAAGGAAATCGAGCTGGGAATATGTGGCGAATGTTATGTGAAAGTCAGAAAGGAAAAAACTTTAAAATCGTAGCAACTAATATTACTTGCAATTCCAAAACAGGATCTGCACATTGGGAAGCTTTTTATAATTTTAGTAAAACTGGAAATAAAATTCACAATAAAATTGATGCCCAATTTATTATTAAAGACGGTAAAATAATCAAGCATACCGATTATTTCAATCTTCATAATTGGGCAAAGCAAGCTTTAGGTTTTAAAGGGTATTTAATAGGAGGAACATCATTTTTCAAAAGAAAATTACATTCTCAAACTAATGTCTTTCTTGATAAATTTGAAAAAAACAGGAATTAGATCAACTCAATCCCATCTTCTTTAATCACAATTTGTTTGTCTTTGTAAAGACTTCCGATTGCTTTTTTAAAACTTTTTTTACTCAACCCTAAGGTTTCCTTAATTACTTCGGGAGATGATTTATCGTGAATTGGTAAAAAACCTCCAGATGCTTTTAATTCATCTAAAATATAATTGGCATTTGGTTCAATACTTCTGTAGCCCTGTTTTTGAAGAACGATGTCGATTTTATTATCCTCACGAATCTTTTTTACAAACGCTTTTAAACGATCACCAGTTCTAATATCTTCAAAAATATCTTCTAAATAAATAAGTCCTTTATGTACGCCGTTGATAATAACATTGGCGCCTTTTTCGGTTAAATGAGTTACTAAAATTTTAACTTCATCATACACAGCGACTGTTAAGTTTTCATTTTGCAAAAACTGATTTGTTTTACTGGAACCAGCCAATCGCGTTGTTTGTTCATCTAGATACATATACACAATATACCAATTATCAACCTTCATTGGGCGCGCTTGTTCTTTAAACGAAACAAACAAATGTTTTTCTAATCCCCAATCCATAAATGCACCGTGTTTGGTAACATCTGCGCATCGCAAATAACCGCAACCATTAATTTCTACAAAAGGCTCTAAAGTAGTTGCAATAGGGCGTTCATCGTAATCTAAATAAACAAACACTTTAATTTCATCACCAATTTCAAAACTTTCAGGCTTGTATTTATGCGGTAATAAAATAACGTCTTCTGCTTCAGAATCTGCTCCTAAATATAACCCTGGATCGGTATCTCTTAATATAGTAAGTGTGGCGTATTTTCCTATTTCAAACATGTTGCAAAGATAAGTGCTTTTGTTTTCATTTTTTTGTACTTATTTTTTTAATTTTCATATTTTAGCATTCCTATATAATTTTCTTTATGCCCAAAAATAATTTAAAATTAACGATTGTAATTAAAACCAAAGATGTTACCATAAGTCTACACAAAAGAATAGCTATAATAGAAATATCAGAAGGCACCTCAATTAGCTATGAAAATGGTATTGAAACCCTTAAAAGATTGTTGAGCATTGTTGGAGATAAACCTTGGGCGTATATTTCTAACCGTGTGAACTCCTATTCATTAGACCCTAATGATTACAAACATTTAAATGAAATCCCTACCTTAAAAGGGATTGGCGTTATTCAATATAAAAGAAGTATTGAGACTGCGATGGAACTTGAAAAAATGTTTGTTAAAAAACCTTTTAAAACATTTGATGATTTAGATGCTGCGATTGAATGGGCGCTTGAAAGAATTGATGATTAACTATTTTGTAAATTTAAAATACTCCAATAACACTTTGTCGTTTACTTTTGAAGGGGTAAATATTTCTAGAATGCTTGGTTTTTCTGAAGTATTAAAGAAGACTGTTAACTTGTCTTTCAGTTCTATTTCTTCAACTACAGAATTATATTCTAATCCATACATTGTTGCTAAATGTGCAGCTGTTAAGTGATGTTTTGTTTCGAAATAAGTATTAAAATTATCTGAATCTTTTTCTCCAGGTAGAATTCTAAAAATTCCTCCACCTCCATTATTAATAATAATAATTTTGAAGTTAGCAGGAATATAGTTATTCCAAAGTGCATTACTATCGTATAAAAAACTAAGGTCTCCTGAAATAAAAACAATTGGTTTATCTGAAGCTACCGCGGCTCCAATCGCAGTGCTTGTACAACCATCAATTCCACTGGTTCCACGATTGCAGAACATTTCGATGCTTTTATCTAATTCAAAAAGTTGTGCATAACGTATGGTTGCACTGTTGCTTAATTGCAATTGAATGTTGTTTGGAAGGGTTTCTACAATTTCAGAAAAGGCTTTAAAATCTGAATATGGAATCTGTTCCACATATTTTGTGTGCTGTACTAATCGATGTTCTTTAACTTTCAACCATTCTTTCTGAAAATCACTTTTTACTGCTTCCGTTTTTGGAAGAAATGTTTTTAAAAACTCATTGGATGAGGTTTTAAAATGATGATTCAAACAAAAATAGGTGTCGAATGCTTTTTTTGTATCTACATGCCAATGTTGTTTCGGTGAATACTTACGAAGAAATGCTTTTACTTTTTTTGAAACTATCATTCCTCCAAAAGTTAACAGAATTTCGGGTTGTAATTTCTCAAATTCCTTTTCAGTTAAAGGAGCAATCAATTGATCTATGGAAGGGAAAAAATTATCGTGATGTAAATTGGAAGTAGTTTCAGTTAAAACAATCACACTTTCATCTTCCGCTAATTGATTTAAAAATCGTTGTTCAATATTATTAGGCAGCATCACTCCTATTAAGATGATTTTCTTTTTAGCAGTATTCCAATCTTTTAAAAATTCAGATAAATCTTCAGTAATTGAATAATTTTCAATCGTAGGAGGATTGTTTTTTGGATGTATGGTAGCTTCCGAAATCACTTCATATAAAGGTTCTGAAAAAGGAATATTAATATGAACAGGCCCTTGAAATTCAATTGTTTTATTAAGCGCTAAATTAATAATCTCTTCATTAAAATCATGAAAAGCATCTCCTTCCATACAATTAGCGCTTTCTAAAATATGATTTTCAAAAACATTTTCTTGTATTATAGTTTGTCCATCGCCAATATTTATTAGGTCTTCTGGCCTGTCTGCTGATAAAATTACCAAGGGAATATCACTGTAAAAAGCTTCTGCAATCGCAGGATAATAATTTAATAAAGCAGAACCCGAAGAGCAAACCAAAGCCACAGGTTTTTGTAATTGTTGCGCCATACCCAAAGCAAAAAAAGCGGCACTTCGTTCGTCAACAATACTATAACATTTAAATTTCGGGTTTTCAGTAAACCCAATAATTAAAGGTGCATTTCTTGAACCTGGAGAAATTATAACCGTTGTAATTTTTTTTGCAATACAAAGCTCCGTAATGGTTTGTGAAAGTAATTTGTTAGAATATTTCATTGCGGTAAAAGTAAGGATACCTTTATTATTTTTAAAGCATTGGCTCCAATACTTGTAACATAGTTTGCAATTTATGATGAGTTTCTTGCCATTCGCTTTCAGAATCAGAATCGATAGTAATTCCACCACCAACAAATAAATTGGCTGTGTTATTTTCAATCTTCATACAACGAAGGTTTACAAATAAATTTGAACAAGAATTTGTTGAACTTATCGGTCCTAGAAACCCTGCATAAAACTCTCTGTCATACCCTTCATTTTTTAAAATATAATTTTTCGAAAAATCTTGTGGTGTACCACAAATAGCAGGTGTTGGGTGCAAAACTGAAGTTAAAGAAGAAATGGTCGTTTTTCCTTTTTTAAGAATTCCGTTAATATCTGTCCTTAGATGTACTAATGATGCCGCTTCATAATTATAAGTCTTTGAAATTTTAACTACTGAAGTTGCTTTTTGCAAACTGGTTGAAATAGCGTCAATCACAATTTGTTGTTCAGCAATTTCTTTTATTCCCCATTTTGGTGTTTGCCCTTCTACAATCTTTTGCGTTCCTGCAAGTGCCATTGTTAAAAATGAGATCCCATCTGTTTTTAATAACACTTCTGGTGAAGCTCCACACCATAATCCTGTTTCTGGATGGTACCATATATAACGAAATGCTGTTGGATATAAATTTAATATTCTATGAATTAAAAGTAATAAATCAAAGTCTGATAAAGGAATCTTCTTTTTACGAGAGTATACTATTTTTGTGGCTTTTCGTGATTTTATAGTTTCAACAACTTTATCTATTTGTTGACAATAGGTTTCTTTTTCAGTAGCACTTTCATTAATTGTAATTTCCTTTTTTGGAATTGATTTTTGGATGAATTCGCCTTCTTGCACTTCACATTTTTCAATAGGAATACAAAATGATTTTTTTTGAAAATCGAAAGGTGTAAACACGAAACAATCTTTTGTAAAATCTTCTGTATTATATAACTTGTCATCCTTTTGCAAAAGTATTTTCACATTTTTACTTTCAGGCAAAGAATACATTACAAAAGGGAGGTTATTTCCGAATTGATTTGTGATTTTGTGAAGAATGTTTACATATTTTGGCATCTGCTTATTTATAAAACGAAATCGTTGTAAGTTTTACTAAAGATACTAATTCCTTTGCTTCATTTTCAATTCTAATTTGCCAAAGTTGGGTTGTTCTTCCTTTATGTAAAATCGAAGCTTTCGCATATACAAATCCGTCTTTTACACTTTTAACATGATTTGCAGAAATTTCTAAACCACGAATCGTAATATTTTCATAATCTAAAACAACAAAGGCAGCAGCACTTCCAATACTTTCTGCTAAAGCCACCGATGCGCCCCCATGCAATACACCATCTGGTTGATGTACTTTAGGAGTAACGGGCATTCTTGCAATTAATTCGTCTTCGGTTAAATCGATAAATTCTATTTCTAAAGTTTCCATCAATGTGTTTTTACAAATTGCATTACACATTGCCAAGGTCTCTTTTTTGCTATTCTTCATATTATTAAATTACATTTGTAAAAATACAAAATGAAACGAGCATGTTAAAATTTTCA
>JAJRQR010000157.1 GCA_024280145.1 Bacteroidota bacterium | reverse complement strand
GAATTCACGAATCTCTTTTGAGGCTTCAATACCGTTTTTTACAGGCATATTAATATCCATTAAAACAAGGTCATAATCGAATTGTTTGATTTTTTCAATGGCTTCGTTTCCATTTTCTGCTATACTACAAATAATATTTTTTTGTTCAAGAATTTTACGAGTAACAATCTGATTAATTCTATTGTCTTCAACGATTAATATTTCCTTGTCTTTTAAAATAGAATCGTCAAAAACAATGGATGAATTATTTGCTATTGCTTTTTCTAAAATATCAAAAGTAAGTGTAAAAGTAAATGCAGCCCCTTTTCCTAATTCACTCTCAAGATGGATTTCAGAATTTGAAAGGGCTAATAATTTTTTAACAATAGGAAGTCCTAATCCAGAACCATTACCACTGTAACTTAATGAATCTACTTGTGTGAATTCATCAAAAACACTTTCTTGTTTGTGTTTTGCAATTCCTATTCCAGTATCTTTAACCGTAAATTTTATGGTAGCAATAGTATCATCTATATTTATTGTTTTAGCTTTAACATATACATTTCCGTTTTCGGTAAATTTACATGCATTCCCAATTAAATTCATGAGTATTTGAGAAAGCTGAACGGTGTTCCCTCTAATTAATTCTGGGATATCTTCCGAAATCTCAATATGTAATTGATTATCGTTTTGAATACGCATATACTCAAAGGAAGAGGTGATGGTTTCAATTAATTCTCTAATATTAAATGAAATGGTTTCTTCCTCAAATTTTTCAGAATCTATTTTATTAATTTGCAACACATCGTTAATTAATGCTAATAAATAATCTGCCGAAAATTTTAAAAATTTCAAATCCTTTTTATGTTTTGTTAATGTTTTGTCTTCTAATAAAATGGAGCTAAGGCCAATAACACCATACAAAGGCGTTCGTAATTCGTGGCTTACAGTTGAAAAGAATTTTACTTTAGCTTTTGAGAGTTTTTCAGATTCCTCCTTAGCTTTTAACGCTTCCTTATTTTTAATTCGGAGTTCTTTTACTAACTTAATTCTTTTAATTGAAGCAGAATAAAGTGCAATTAAAAGTGTTAAAAAAACTGCGGAAACAATAATTAAAATAATATTTATTCTACTTTTACTTTTTACAATTTCAGCTTGTAATTGGTTATTTAGATTTGCTGCTTCAATATCTTTTCTATATTCATCAAGTTGAAACTTTTGAGATAAAGTATATCGTTCATCTGAGGTGAATATACTAGAATTTATATCGCTATAATCATCATAAATTTTAAAGGCTTCATAAGCTTCTTTATATTTGCCTTGTTCAAATAAACTTTCACTATAAAGGTAATAAGCATTTTCAAGTTCAACATCTAACTTATTATTTTTAGCATTTTCAATAACAATTAAAAAAGTTAAATCTGCTTTTTCATATTCTTTTTTATGAATGTAATATTCACCTAAAAAATTATCCAAATTAATTGAAAAAGAAGCATCATCAGAATTCTTATTTAATTCTTTGGCTTTTAATATGTGGATATAAGCGGTGTCAAAATCATTGTTCCCAATGGCAGCTAAAACCAGATTATAATGTGCTTTTGCAATACCTACAGAATCTTTTATTTTTTCGAATAAATTAATAGATCTATTAAAATAAGTATAAGCTCTTTTGTAGTCTTCTTGGGTAGAGTAAACATTCCCTAAGTCCATATAGGTTACAGCAGTTGCCGTGTCATTCTTAGATAATTTCGCATAGCTTTCAGATTTTTTAAAGCTATCCATTGCTAAAATAGTGTCGTTTAAAAACAGATAATCATAAGCTAAATATCGATATCCTTGATGAATGTAATAATTGTCACCAATTTTAAATGCTAAGGAAAGTATTTGTACATTTAGATTTAGTGACTTTGTGTACTCTCCATTATCATAAAATGCGTTGGAGGAATCTAGTAATTTTTGAAAGTTTTTTCGATCTTCAATCTTTTTTATACGAAAAGCGTCCTTTTCCTTCAAGTCGTTTTGAGAAAAAATGGATGAAAAAGACAAAAATACTAGTACGTAAAAAATAATTTTACTCATAGGTCAATTCAAAATAGGGATTGTAATGTACGCATTTTCTAATAAGTACAAAAAAGGAGTGTATTTTTTTGTTTCTATTTAAAGGAAAGGTATTTTTATAGAATGAAATCAAAACTCCCAAATGTTGAAACGTCCATATTTGCTGTAATGAGTAAAATGGCGGCAGATAATAATGCCTTAAACCTTTCTCAGGGGTTTCCGAATTTTAAAAGTGACCCTATATTAATTGAATTGGTAAACAAAGCGATGAAAGATGGCTTTAACCAATATGCGCCAATGCCAGGAGATTTGGACTTACGGGAAGTTATTTCATCAAAAACAAATTTACTTCATTATCAAGTATATAATCCAGCAACAGAAATTACCGTGACTGCGGGAGCAACTCAAGCAATTTTTACTGCTATTGCAGCGATTATTAATAAAGGAGATGAAGCGATTATTTTTACTCCAGCATACGATTGTTACGATCCTTCCATCGAATTATTTGGAGGAAAAACAATTCCAGTGCAATTAAAAGCTCCTTTTTATAAAGTTGATTGGACAGAAGTGGAAGAAAAAGTCACCAACAAAACAAAATTGATTATCATTAATTCTCCTCACAACCCAAGTGGCACCATTTTATCTGAAAACGATATGCTTCAGTTACAAAACTTGGTAGAAAAACACAATTTATTGGTGATTAGTGATGAGGTTTATGAACATATTATTTTTGATGGACAAATACATTATAGTGCTGCACGATTTCCTGGTTTAGCTGAAAGAAGTTTTATTATTGCATCCTTCGGAAAGACATTTCATAATACAGGTTGGAAAATGGGCTATTGCTTAGCTCCAGAAAGCTTGATGAATGAATTTAAAAAAGTGCATCAATTTAATGTGTTTTCAGTAAATACTCCTGTACAAAAAGCATTGGCTGAATATTTAAAAACATCCGAAAACTATTTAAACCTACCCTCTTATTACCAACAAAAAAGAGACATTTTTTTAGATTTAATAAAAGAGTCGAGGTTTAAAATAATTCCTTCAAAAGGAACTTATTTTCAGATGTTGGATTTTTCTGAAATCTCTCAAGAAAGTGATATTGCTTTTGCTGAACGATTGACTAAAGTAAATAAAATTGCAATGATCCCTACTTCGGTATTTAACACCCATAAAGAAGATTTTAAACAAATACGAGTCTGTTTTGCAAAAACGGAAGCCACTTTGCAAGAAGCTGCAGTAATTTTAAATGCTATTTAGTTTTAGGATGGACCAATTTCATTTCGTCAATTAAATGAGTAGCACCCGCATATTTATCTATAATAAATAGTACGTATCTAATATCTACCATAATATTTCGGCAGATTTCTGGGTCGTAGTTCATATCGCTCATGGTGCCTTCCCAAACTCTATCAAAATTTAAACCTATTAAGTTTCCGTTGGCATCAAGTGCTGGGCTTCCAGAGTTTCCTCCGGTGGTATGATTGGTTCCTAAAAAGCAAACGGGTAATTTTCCGTTGGCATCGGCATAATTTCCGTAGTCTTTAGCTTGGTATAAATCTTGTAGTTTTTGTGGCACATCAAATTCGTAATCGTTTGGAATGTATTTTTCCATCACTCCATCTAAGTACGAAACAGGTTGGTAATAAACAGCATCTTTTGGCTGATACCCTTTTACTTTTCCGTAAGTAACCCTTAAAGTGCCGTTTGCGTCTGGGAAATAACGTTCGTCTGGCATTACTTCCATCAATGCTTTCATATAGGTTTTCTGCAACCCATTTTTCTGAGAAATAAAATCTTGGTAACTAGGATTTATCGTGTCAAAAAATTCTTTAATAAATGGTTTTGCATATTGATAAGCAGCATCTTTATTTATTTTTTTAATAATAACTTCGGGAGATTTTTCTAATAAACTTCTTGTTTCTTCGGCATTGCTAAGGAAGGTTTTTTCGTAAATAGAAGCATCTATACTTGTAGTGTAAAGAGGCATTATTGCTTTGTAAATTCCTTTGTCAACAGCAATGTTATAATTTTTATAAATCTTACTTAACCTAGAAAGAATATTGCTTTTTGCATCGTCAAAAGAAGCGATATTGTTATTATAAACAAGTTCTAATTGGTAAAACCTAAAGGTAATTTGCAGAAGCTCGTTATTGCGTAAAAATACTTCCATAAAATTAGATCGTTTTACAGTATTCTCTTCATATTTGGTGTACAGTTTTTCGAAATGTGGAAGTAATGTTTCGTATTTTGAAATGAGTCCTTTTTCTTCCAATAAGTTGCTGAATTTTGCTTCAAAAACTTTTCTTTTTGCAATGGCATTACTCTTTTCTATTCCTAAATTTTCGCCAATCCACTTTTTCCAATAGTTGGCAATTCTAGCTTGTTTTGAAGCATATTGAATTCTAACCATATCATCACTTTTCATTGCCTTGTCCATAACAGTTATGGCAGCTTCTCGTATGGCAATATTACTCGGATTTACTTTTTGAGTTATTTGCTCAATAGCAACAGCGGGTAGATATTCGTTTGTTCTACCGGGGAAACCAAAACTAAGGTAAAATCATCTTCAGAAATACCATCTAAAGAAATTGGTAAAAAGTGTTTTGGTTGGTAAGGCACATTGTCTTTACTGTATTTTGCGGGCTTATTATTTTTGTCTGCATAAATTCTGAACATCGAAAAATCTCCTGTATGTCTTGGCCAAACCCAATTGTCGGTATCGTTTCCAAATTTTCCGATACTCGCTGGTGGCGCACCTACCAATCGGATATCCTCAAAGCGTTCGGTAACAAATAAAAAGTATTCGTTTCCGTTATAAAAGGGTTTTATTTTGGTTCCTTGCCAAGTCTCTTTTGTGATGGATTGATTAATTGCATTGCTATTTTTATCGATCAATGATTGTTTTTCCTTTTCAGATAAATCACCAGAAACTCCATTTAAAACCTGTGTAGTTACATCTTCTATCCGAATAATAAACTCAATAAATAACCCTTCATTTGGTAATTCTTCAGAATAATCTTTAGCCCAAAACCCGTTTTTAGTTAAATCGTTTTCTAATGAAGAATGCGACTGAATCTGACTATAGCCACAATGATGATTGGTTAATACCAATCCTTTTGATGAAATAACTTCGCTGGTACAACCACCATTAAAATGACCAATAGCATCTTTTAAACTAGAATGGTTGACATCGTAAATATCACTGGCTGTCATTTTGCTTCCGAGTGATTGCATTTCTTCCTCATTCATTCCTTGAAGAAGCGATGGAATCCACATTCCGCCTTGTTGTGCAGTAAGTTGTAAAGAGATAAATAATAGAAGTATTTTCAGGAATTTCATAGCCTATTTAGTTTGCAATCAAAGATATAAAACAAACGGGATATTTGTGTGCAATTCATTATTTTTACAAGATGCAAGAGGAATTAAAAGTTACTATTATTCAATCTCATTTAGTTTGGGAAAATCCTGAAGCAAACAGACAGCGATTTTCTGAAAAAATTGCTGAAATTACAGAAGAAACCAACCTTATTATTCTTCCTGAAATGTTTACTTCTGGGTTTACTATGAATGCTTCAGAAGTAGCTGAAGAGGAAAATGGAGAGACCTTAAAATGGATGCAGTCTGAAGCCAAAAAAATGGATTGTGCGATTACTGGAAGTGTGATTATTTCTGAAGAAGACAAGTATTTTAATAGACTATTTTTTGTCTTTCCAAATGGAGCGTATAAAACCTACGATAAGCGACATACCTTTACTTTAGCTGGAGAAGATAAAACCTACACCGCAGGAAATGAGCAAGTAATTATTGAGTATTTGGGATGGAAAATCTATCCGTTAATATGTTACGATTTACGTTTTCCAGTTTGGGCAAGAAACACTCAAAACTACGATTTGTTACTCTATGTTGCCAATTGGCCAGAAAGAAGAGTTACTGCTTGGGATGCGCTTGTAAAAGCAAGAGCAATTGAAAATATGACTTATTGTATTGGCGTGAACAGAATAGGAGCGGACGGTAACGGACATCAATATGTAGGGCATTCTGTAGTTTATGATGTGCTGGGTGAACAAGTTTCAAAAATAGATTTTGAAACTGAATTTTTTGAAACTATTTCGCTTAAAAAATCACATATTGAAACCAATAGAAAACATCTTCAATTTTTAAATGATCGAGATCACTTTAATTTAGCTGAAAAGTAATTTTTTTATTTAAAAAAATTGTATCGAGAATATTATTAATCTAGAGTAAAAGTTTCCATCAAGCTCCAATTGGGTCTGGCTTCTAATATTTTTGGATAGTAAATTACTTTTTCGGGTTGTAGTTTTTGTAAGTAGTTTCCAGTGTCCCAAATTTTATTTTTATTTTCGTCGTAAATAATTCGGATATAATAATCACCTGGAACTATATATTCAAAATCTGCCGAATTACTGTCAGTTAAATATCTTTCAAAAACAACCTTAAATTTTGAGTTGACCAACTGAACAATCACAGGAAAACTTTCTAAATTTTTTAAGGTGATATTTAGAGTAGCATATTCCGAAAGTTCTTTAGTTCTTACCCTTGCAGTAATTGTGTCGTTGGTATTTTCAAAAAAATCGGTAAAGGCTCCTGGTAAAATTTGAACCGCATAGAATTCGGTGTCTTTTATAGGAAATTCCAATGCAGCAATATTATACTTTTTATTAATTGTAGCCCTAACTGGAATGTATATTGAATCTTGATTCATCACAGTTATCTTTTCAGAATCTATTGAAACTATAGGTGTGTTTGCAGAAAACTTTAAAGTGTCTTTTGGAGTTAAAATCCCAGCGTTATCAGCGTTTATTTTCAAGGAATCTGCATATAAATCTCGCATTCTTGTTACTAATGTATCTTGGTAAATTGCTGTGGTCGCAATAAAAACTAAGGAGTCGTTTTCTACAGCTGGTTGAAACCAATAATGAATAGTATCGATTTTAGCCTCGTGATAAGTATATTCTTTAAAACCGTTTGGCACCTTAGATTGTAGTTTTATTTTTAAATCTTCAGTAATGCCTTCATAACCAAAAATAATATGGTTTTTACCTTCGTGTTTTGGTTTTGCTATATAATATTCTGGAGTTTCTTTAAATAAACTAATGGAGTAAGAGCTGTCTGATGGAATGGTAATGATTTCGTTAACAAAACCTATTTTATCATATTTAGGCTGATAAATATAATCGTTTGTTTTTTCTTTTAAAGCTATTAAAAGGTATTTTCCTTCTTTTAAATTAGTGAGTTCAAAAGTTTGTGTACTGTCTTTGGTTGTGGTGATGTAAGTAGGTTTTTCCTTGTAAATTATCGAGTCGTTAAAAGTTTCGGTAACTTCGTATAACATTACTGTTGTAAGGTCTTCAGGGTTTAAAAGCAGTGCATCTTTTATGGTTCCTTTTAGTTTTAAACTGTCAATATATTCTCCTGTTGAAAACACATATTTATAATATTTAAAAGCATTTTCTTCGTTATTGTCAACAATACTTTTTCCGAAGTTAAAAGAGTAGGTCGTGTTTTCTTTAAGCGTGTCTTTAATTTTAATTTTTATGAATTTTCCGGTACTTAAAGGAGTTATTAAAGGTTGGTATTTTAATGGAGGTGAAATAATTAACTCTTTACTTAAATCTTTAAGTTTAATATATTCATCGAAATGAATTTTTATTTCATCTCCTTCAAAATTAATACTGTAATTTTCTGGATTACTTTTAACAATTATAGGAGGAATCGAATCTTTTTTTCCTCCAGAAGGGCGCCCTCTTTTTGCACATTCTATAAAGGAAAGTGAAAATAATAAAAGAATTGGGATGATAATATATCGACGCTTCATTTCACAAAAATAGACAAATTTATTAAGCGATTGCAATGGTTGCAAAACTTAGTTTTACCTTATTGACTTTTAATAATTGAAGCGCACAATTTTCGAGTGTAGCACCAGTGGTAATAATATCATCAACCAACAGAATATGTTTGTTTTTAATAAGATTTTCTTTCTGAATGGTAAATACTTCTTCCGACTGAAATCGTGTAAATCGTTGTTTAAAAACTAGAGATTTAGTTTTGGAAATTTTAATTAATACATCATCTAAATAAGGAACATCAAGCGCTTTTGCGATTTCTTTGCCAAAACCTTCCACTTGATTGTAACCTCTTTTTCTGAGTTTCTGTTTATGAAGTGGTACAGGAATTACGATATCAATATTCTTGTATTTGTCAGTTCCAGCTAATTCTTCACCCAGCCATTTTCCAAAAAAATAACTGATTTCTTCTTGCCCCTTATATTTTAAATTATGAAGTAGCTCTTGTGTAATTCCTCTTTTCTGAAATTTAATTAATGCTGTGGCTTCTTCAATAGGAATTTTTCCGTAGAAAATGTTTTTCATAGTTTCATTTCCTGTTTTATAATGGCTTATTAAAGGTAGGTTATGTCTACAATCCGTACATAATACCTTTTCAGTTTTTAACAAAACAGATTTACAAGCACTGCAGATTTTTGGAAATAACAGATTTAACATAAAATATATAATTTTAACAATTTTGACGTTATATAATTTACAGGTAGTAACTTAGCCGAAAATTAACACTAAATAATAAAACCATGAGTACAGAGGAGAACAACAACAAATTTAAAATTATAGTAGGGATCCTAACACTACTATTAATCGTATTGGCTGTTTATACAGTGACATTATATAATGATAATAAAGATACGGTAACTATTTTACAAGACCAAAAATCTGATATTGAAGGAGAATTACAAGAATTAATTGCCAATTACGATGAGGTAATTAAAGATAATGAAATTAAAGATAAAGACCTTGTAGAAGCAAGAGAGCGTATAATAGTTTTGTTAGATTCTGTAAAAGATGCCAAGGCAAATGTAGCTTTGTTAAGACGTTATAAAATTGAAATAGGAAAACTTAAAACTGAAAGAGTAGCGTTATTTAAAAAAGCAGACAGTTTAATTGCAGTTAATAAATTAGTAGTTGCAGAAAGAGATAATGCCTTTATAGAGCTTGATGAAAGTTATAAAGTAATCGATTCAGTTTCTGGAGAAAATACAGCTTTATCTGAAAAAATTAGAAAAGGTTCGATTGTTCATGCGGTAGATTTAACAGGTTCGGCAGTAATAATTAGAAAAAACGGAAAAATTGTTGATACTAAAAAATCTAAAAGAGCTGATAAAGTGAGAGCTTGTTTCGCATTAGCACCTAATGCTATTGCTGAAAAAGGAGATAGAACTTTATATGTACAAGTTATAAATCCTAAAAATAATTTGTTAGGAGAAAAAGGAGAGCTCCAATTTGAAAATGGAATTCTAGGCTATAGTGCAAGTGTAAAAGTTTTTTATGAAAATGAAGAGCTTGATGTTTGTGCAATGGTGAGCGCTAAAGAAGAAGATTTGGTTTCAGGAACCTACACCATTAATGTTTTTGATGGTTCTAACTTAGTAGCTACTTCAAAAATGACATTAAAATAATAATTAATATAAATTATTTGAAACCGTTACGAGCTAATCGTAACGGTTTTTTTATTTTTGCGCTATGGCAAACGAAGATTTATTTAAAAAAGTAATATCACACGCAAAAGAGTACGGTTACATTTTTGCATCTAGTGAAATTTATGACGGACTTAGTG
>JAJRQR010000156.1 GCA_024280145.1 Bacteroidota bacterium | reverse complement strand
CCCTAAATCCTTCTTTAAGAGACTAAAAAGATCTTTCTTTTCATGACCTGATAATTCTGATATGATTAATTGTAAATCCATAATACTATAAGTTTACATAAAGATACTAAAACCTACATTATCTCGCAACATAACCAAAAATAATTACATAATGAAATAAGAATACTAACTTTTAATTTAATATTTTTGAAAAAATTAATTTTAAAAATATTGAAAATGAAAAAGAATGCATTTTTGTTTTTGTCTGTTGTATTGTTAACTACAGCAACAAACTACGCACAAACCGAATCGGAGCGCGAACAAATTAAATCCAGTTACAATTTAAATAAACTTGAAGAGTTAAAAGCAGAAATGACTGCAGCATTTAACGAAAATTACCAAGCAGCTTTAGAAAAAGCAGAAAGATTAGGTTGGGATTTAGAATTTGAAATGCCAAATGGAGGAATTTCAATGCTTGTAGGTCTCAATGAAGATGGTTCACCTAAATATTTTACTACAAATAACAGAGAAGGTGCAATAACTACACGAACAAATAAAGTGCATTCTGGCGGTGGTGCAGGATTAGATCTAAATGGAGAGAATATGATTCTTGGAGTTTGGGACGGAGGTCGAGTTCAAGCTGGACACCCGCTTTTAACTAATAGAGTTACACAAATGGATAATCCAGCTTCTTTCTCAGATCATTCTACACACGTATCAGGAACGATGATAGGAACGGGTGATGTAGTAGGAGGTGCTGCAAAAGGCATGGCTCCATTAGCAGAATTAAAAGCCTATGATTTTTTTGGTGATACAGGAGAAATGATTGGTGAAGCAGCTAATGGTATGTTAGTTTCTAACCATTCTTATGGAATGAATATTTCATTTGCCGATTTATGGCAATTAGGGTTTTATAGCAACGGAGCAAGAGTAGTTGATAATTTAATCTATAATGCCCCTTATTATTTACCTGTTTTTTCAGCAGGAAACGATCGTCAATCAGGTGTGAATACTGGTGACGGTGGGTACGATTATTTAACAGATGCTTCAAATGCTAAAAATCATTTATTAGTAGCAGCAGTTTCAGAAGTTTTAAATTATACAGGGCCTAATAGTGTGAATATGTCTTCTTTTAGTAGTTGGGGACCAACAGATGATGGAAGAATTAAACCAGATATTTCAGCAAAAGGAGTAAATATGTATTCATCTATTGGGACAAGTGGTTATGCAAATTTTAGTGGTACTTCAATGGCTGCACCAAACACTTCAGGTAGTTTAATATTGTTACAACAACATTATAATAATATAAATAGCGAATACATGAAAAGTGCCACCTTAAGAGGTTTGGTGATTCATACAGCAGATGAAGCAGGGCTTGCACCTGGTCCAGATTACAGATTTGGATGGGGATTATTAAATATTGAAAGAGCTGCAGAGATTATTACTAATAATGGAACTACATCTATTATCATTGAAGAGGAATTAGCTGCAAATGAGGTTTATACATTTACAGTTCAATCTGATGGAGTAAATAATTTAATCGCAACAATTACTTGGGTTGCCCCTCCAGGAGTTGTTTTGCCTTTTGGAGTTCAAGACAATCCAACACCGTCAATTGTTAATGATTTAGATATTAGAATTTCACAGGATGGTGGTCAAACTTTTTACCCTTGGAAATTAGATGCTGCAAATTTTACAGCAGTAGCGACAAAAGAAGATAATTATGTTGATAATGTTGAAAAGGTTGAAATTGACACCCCTTCAGGAGAATATATAATTCAAGTTTCACATAAGGGAGCTGCATTAGTTAACGATGTTCAAGCCTTTTCTTTAATTGTTTCTGGAATCAACAAAGAAGAATATATTGTAAGTTCACATCAAGGGGTTTTAGAAGCTTGTACAACAGATAATACAGCAGATTTTAATATTGACTTAGGATTTTCAGATGGATTCTCAGATACTATTAATTTTTCAGTTTCAAATTTACCTGCTGGCACAACAGGAAGTATTACGCCTTCGTCTATGAACTCGGAAGGAACAACTATTCTTTCTGTTGACGGAATCGGTAGTTTAACACCAGGGGATTATACTATAAATATTACTGCTACGGGAACTTCAGAAACTATCAATTTATACTTAATTTTAAGAATATTAGGTACAGATGTTCCAGATGTTGGATTAATTTATCCTGCGGATTTAGCTATAGATTTACCTGTTGTTATTCAGTTTTTATGGGAACAAGGAGACAATACCGTTAATAGTTATGATTTTGAATTAAGTAGATTTTCAGACTTTTCAGTTATCGAATTTTCGGAGAATGTAGTTTTTCCTGAATACCTTGCTTTAGGAGTAACGGAAGGAGCAGAGTATTTCTGGAGGGTTAGACCAAATACCGTTTGTGCAGAAGGAAATTTTCTAGAAGTATTTTCATTTACTGTTGCGGGTATACTTGGAATTAATGAGCAATCCATTGAAGGATTATCAGTTTATCCAAACCCAACTAAAAACATTTTAAATATAATTGCTAAAACACCTATAACAAATATCGAATTATATAATGTTTTAGGTCAAGTATTAATTTCAGAAAAGTCAACTTCAAATATTTCTCAAATCAATGTTTCAGCATTGCGTACTGGAAATTATTTTGTAAAGATTACTTCAGAAAATAATACAGAGGTAGTACGTTTCTTAAAACAATAGTATTTTAAATAATAAATAAATAAAAAAAGCCTTTATCTTTTAGATGAAGGTTTTTTTTTGTTATAATTTAGTTTGTAAAAAATTACTATCTTCAAACTTTCTTTAACTCCCTATTTTAAAATAAAATGATATGCTCACAAAAGTATATGGGAGTGCTGTATTTGGCGTTGAAGCTAGCACAATAACAGTTGAGGTTAATGTAGATAAAGGAATAGGCTATCACTTAGTTGGTCTTCCAGATAACGCGATAAGAGAAAGTAATTTTCGGATTGCTGCCGCCCTTCAAAACAATGGATATCGAATCCCAGGAAAAAAATTAATCCTTAATATGTCGCCCGCAGATTTACGAAAGGAAGGCTCTGCTTACGACCTTACTTGGCAATGGGAATACTTATCGCAACCGAACAAATAAACGAAAAGAACCCTTTAAGCGATTATATTATTATGGGTGAACTTTCCCTAGACGGAACATTACAACCAATTAGAGGAGCCTTGCCAATAGCTATTAAAGCCAAAGAAGAAGGGTTTAAAGGTTTTATACTTCCTGAGCAAAATGCCAAAGAAGCTGCTATAGTTGAAGGACTTGAAGTTTATGGAGTTAAAAGCATTAAAGAGGTAATCGATTTTTTTAATAAAGAAACTCCTTTAGAAGAAACCATCGTAGATATTGAAGCTGAATTCTACAATCATTTAGAAAACCCAGAATTCGATTTTGCCGATGTAAAAGGTCAAGAATCCATCAAGCGTTGTATGGAAATAGCAGCAGCAGGGGGACATAACATTATATTAATTGGACCTCCAGGTTCTGGAAAAACAATGCTTGCCAAACGACT
>JAJRQR010000155.1 GCA_024280145.1 Bacteroidota bacterium | reverse complement strand
AGGAGAGGGATGGGATGGAACCTATAATGGAAGTCCGATGCCATCAAGCGACTATTGGTTTAGAGTTGAGTATACAGAAAACGAAACTAAAAAAGAATTTAGAGGCCATTTTACTCTTAAAAGATAGAATATTAAGTTATGAATATTAAAAAAACCTACATCATCTTTCTAATATTGTTATCTCAGGTAACTTATTCACAAGATGGAATTCCAGTGTATTCAGATTACCTTTCTGACAATCTATATTTATTACACCCATCTATGGCAGGAGCTGCATCTTATAATCAAATAAGGTTAACAGCAAGAGGACAGTGGTCTGGTCAAGAAGATGCACCAAAGTTGCAAACATTAAATTTTAATGCTAGATTGAGTGATCGTTCAGGAGTTGGAGGAATATTTTTTAATGATAAAAATGGATTTCATTCTCAGACAGGAGGTTATTTAACTTATGCGCATCATATCATGTTTTCAAGAAGTGATGCAGATTTAAATCAGCTATCTTTTGGTCTTAGCTTTGGTTTAATACAAACAAGACTTGACGAAACTCAATTTGACCCAACAGATTTTGATCCAATTATTGCTGGTATTATTCAGAGTTCTTCTTATTTTAATATTGATGCGGGAGTTTCATACAATTTTTTAGATTTTTCAGGCCATTTTACGGTAAAGAATTTAATATTTCAAAATAGAAAAATTAACGATTCTGGATTTGAATCGAACAATCAACGTAAATATTTAATTTCTGCAGCCTATGCAATTGGGCAACTAGGTGCTAATTGGACTTATGAGCCATCTTTCTTATTTCAGTTTTCTGAAAGGACAGGAGAACAAGCATTTGACATTAATTTTAAGGCTTATCGAAATATGAATTTTGGGCAGATATGGGCCGCTATATCCTACCGAAGAAGTTTTGACGGAGCGGATTACTTAGATGGAGTTGAAGTAGCTAGTCAGAAACTTCAATACATAACACCAATTATAGGGATAAACTTTAAACGATTTATGTTTGCCTATACGGCATCCTATCAAACAGGAAATGTAAAATTTAATAGTGGAGTATTTCAACAAATTACATTGGGGTATGATTTCTGAGGAGGTCGACAAGAACCTTATAATTGTAATTGTCCAGCAATAAATTAGTAAAAAAAGCTCCTTTATAGGAGCTTTTTTTATTACAGATTATTCTTAATCCCAAGTATAGTTTTTTTCTTTTGCTTGCTTTTTTATCGCTTTTATCATAGCGCTTTCTAAAGCATTTGTGTTTTTAGTTTCAGAATTAGAAATATAATTTTTTCTTTTCGTATTTAATGTTTCAATTCCTTTTTGAATTTCCTCTCTGTTTTTTCGCTGTACCTCAACATAGGTTTTTATTTCATCTGCAGATTTGTTTCTTAAATATTCAGGAAGATCTTCTTCTTTTAATTTGTCATAACTAAAGTCTTCAATTTCCTCTTCAGCATCCACTAAATCCCAAGTGCTATTTTTATAAAGATGACTTCCTTTTGTAACGGTTCTACTTACTGCATTTGCTTTACTGTACCCTGAAGCATTACTATCTTGTTCTTTTTGAATTTTCATTTTCTTCCTCCCATTTTGGCCATAATATATATAAGTATTGTTCAGTTTAATATTTAACTGAAGAATTTGATCATCATAAGGAGTAGCGATATGAACCGTTTGCTGATTGTGATTAATAGACATATAATCGCCATAAGCAAGTTGCGCTCCTTCTTTCCAGTTTGAAGAAATTCCTTGATTATAATCACCACAGAAAATGGTATTTACAACCACTCCTTTTTCCTTTGCATTACTAGCAGCATCTCGGTAATTTATTTTTCCTTGGGTAAAAGGTTCATTACCAGCAATAAATATCATTTTTAAATCATCTGGATTGTTTCCCCAGTCAAGATTTTATAAAGAAGATTGAATTACAGCACCGCAATATTCACTACCACCATTGGTTGTTAAAGAGAATAATTCTTTTGAAACGTCGTCTAAGTCATCTGTAAAAGCAACTATTTTTCTAATATAACCATTGTAAGAACTTAGTCCATCATTTCCGTATTCATATAAGGCAATCTGCAAGTTTGGGCGTTTGCTCTTACATTTTGCATAGGATAATTCGTTGACAATTTCCCAAAGTTGTGCCTTGGCTTGATCAATTAATCCATCCATACTATTGCTTGTGTCAAGTAAGATAGCAACTTTAATGTATTGGTTACTTACAGGAGTTACATTTTCTTGAGGGTCTAATAAAGCAATTTCATTTTTTATTTCTCCTTTACAAGAAAGGACGAAAAGAAGGGAAATTGCAAATGTTGTTAATTTTACTGTTTTCATCTTTTTGTTTTTATAAATTATAGGGTAAACATATCACCAACTTATTTTAATATAAAACCATAATGAGTTAACAGGTTTATTTGTTGAGGGAACAATGCTTTTTAATTAGGGATTAGTATTATTTTAATAAAATAAAAAGGCTTTTAGAGTAGAAATAAAAAATAGCATTTTAATAAGCCATTTAAAGTGTGTAAGTTTACCCTATAATTTATAAAATGAAATTAGTTGTAAAAATAGTAGTTGTGATATTTTTGGTGTTTTCGAGTACACTTATAGCCCAAGAAAGCACAACTTAAAAGAGAGAGGCTACTTTTATATTAAAAGGAGTAGTTCGAGATTCAGAAACTGATATTCCAGTATCAAAAGTGAATGTTGAAATTAATGGAGGTGATTATACCACTACAAATAATGCAGGTGAATTTACTATAGATGCTTCAATTGGAGATGAAATAATTATTAGAAGTGAAAACTTTAAAACGGTTTATTATACTATTAAAGATAGAAGAAAACTTACTGTAATGGTAGAAGATGTTGTTAAAACTTCAATACCAATAAGCTCAAAAAGAAGAACAAAAAAAGAAGAAGGATATTTTTCAATACTTATAGATTCTGCAAAACAATTTCAAAAAATTGATGCTAAAAAAAGTATTGAATATGTTACAAAAGCATTGGAATCTGTTTCAGGAAATTCAACAAATAAAAAAGAAAACTATCTCGCTTTTGAAACCTTAGGAGATATAAATTTATATTGGAAACAATTCGATTTGGCAGTTGCAAATTATAAGCGAAGTCTTACAAATTCAGATGATTCGTATTCAAACCCTGAGGCACAAATTAACTTGCAAATTAAACTTGCAGATGCTTATAGATTAAATAAAAACTATCAAGAAAGTATTTCGTCTTTTACTAGATTATTAAATGGGTCACTTTCAAACTATCAAGAGGTTTCTGTTTATGAGGGACTTGGTGACACCTATAAATCGATTAACAATATTGAAGAAAGTGTAAATAGTTACCAACGGGGTTTAGAAATTGCTATAACTCATGAAATTACTCCGAAAATCACCGATTTAAATTCAAAAATAGGAGCTGTATATGCGCAAAGCGGTGCTCTTTTAAAAGCTAATAATTATTTTAGTAATTCTTTATCATTAGCTGAAAATGAAAATAAAAAAAGAGCTGTTGTCGAAAAAAATAAAGTTGCTGATTTTTATAGTCAATCACAGGATTACGAAAAAGAAATTGAATTAAGAGAAGAAACTATTGAAGAAATTGAATCTATGGAATATAAAGATTCTATAGGTTCTAATTTAAATAGCTCTTTAACACCTCAGCGTCAAAATTATAAAATTGCAAACGCTTATGCTTCACAAGGAAAAACACAAGATGCCATACCGTTTTTAGAAAAAAGTATTGATGAAGCAAATAAACAGGAAGATATTATTGTTGAAAAAGATGCAACTCGTAAACTTTCCGAAATTTATAAAGATTTAGGTGAATTTGATAAAGCAGCAGAAAGCTATCAAAAATATGTGGAGTTAGTAGATAAACTTTACATAATTAAGGAACAGGAAATATCACAAGCTGCGCGTTTTAGAAGAGAAATTGCCTTTAAACAGAATAGAATTACAAGCTTAGAAAATGACCGTTTATTAAATGAGAGCAGATACCAACTCGCTTTTGAAAACAAGGAACTCACACAAAAAAACATAAGTGTTCAACGCTGGGTAATCGTCTCTTTAGTGATCATTGTTTTGTTGTTGTTTTATGCAGCCTTCATTCAGTTTAAAAGCGTAAAACAACAGAAATATGCCAATAATTTATTGGCTTTAAAATCGTTAAGAAGTCAAATGAATCCTCATTTTATTTTTAATGCGTTAAATTCTGTAAACAGCTTTATTGCTAGTAACGACGAACGAGCAGCAAATAAATATTTGAGTGAATTTTCACAATTAATGCGTTCGGTTTTAGAAAATAGTGAAGAAGATTTTATTTCCTTAGAAAAAGAAATTGAATTATTAAAACTCTATGTAAAATTGGAACATTTCAGGTTTAAAGATAAGTTTGAATACGCAATTAGCATTGATAAAAACCTTAAAATAAATGAATTTGTCATACCTCCAATGTTACTTCAGCCTTATGTCGAAAACGCTGTTTGGCACGGATTGCGTTATAAAAAAGAAATGGGAAATCTGACTATTAATTTTGAACAAATTGATTCAGAAAGTATTAGAATTAGTATAATTGATGATGGAATTGGAAGACGAAAATCAAAAGAATTAAAAACAGATCATCAGAAAAATCAGTAGTCCAAAGGAATGGGAAACATTCAAAGTAGAATTGCTATTTTAAATGAAATGTATAAAGATAAAGTGGATGTGATTATAGAAGATGCAACAAATAATGAAGAAGGAATTGGAACCAAAGTTGTTCTCGTTTTAAAGAAAGATTGATTTATAAAAGAGAATAAATTATGGAATTAAAAGCAATTATAGTCGAAGATGAAAAAACTAGCAGGGATATTTTAAAAAATTACCTTTCCAAATATTGCCCAAAAGTAAATTTATTAGGTGAGGCAGAAAACATTGAAGAAGCTTTGGTTTTAATAAGAAATAACGAATTGGATTTGGTTTTTTTAGATGTTGAAATGCCGCATGGGAACGCTTTTGACTTATTGGATAAAGTGGGCGATCGGCAATTTGAAACGGTTTTTGTAACTGCTTATAATCAGTATGCTTTAGATGCTTTAAATGCTCACGCATCGTATTATTTACTCAAGCCCATCTCAATAGATAAGTTAATTGATGCGGTAGATTATGTTTCAGAGATTAAGGAAAAAGAAAACAGCCTTCAACAAACGGTTTTAAAACCTGTACATACACAGGTTGCTGGAAAAATTACCATTCCACAACAAAATGGCTTTGAAGTATTGGAAGTAAAGGATATTTTATATTGTCAAGCTGACGATAACTATACTCAAATTTATTTAACTGAAAAGAAAAAATTAGTGAGTAAGACCTTAAAATATTTTGAAGAATCCTTAGCTGAAAATGGATTTGCACGAGTGCACAAATCATACTTAGTAAATGTAAATGAAATCGTGGAATACCGAAAAGGAAAAGGAGGGTATGTGGTATTATCTAACGGAAAGCAAATAATTGTAAGTCCTTCTCGTAAAAAAGAATTACTGTCCTTTTTAGGTAGTTAAAATTGTTTCGTTTTTATTGAAATTGCTCCGGAATAGTCTTTTAAAAGAAATTCTAAAATCTTAGTTGTTGTATTAGTAAAAAACTGAAGCAAGGGTTTATGTTCATAATCTGACAATAAATGATATTGTTGTAAAATGTTTTTTGTTTGTTTGGCCACCGCTTCACCAGAATCAATAATTTTTATTCCTTTTGGTAGTATTTTTTTATTTGAGGAATCAAATAGGGGTAATGACTGCAACCTAATACCAGGTGATCTATCTGAGCATCTATCATTGGTTGAATAAATTTTTTAAGCAGTAGAATAGTTTCTGCTGTTTCTAATTTTCCATTTTCAATTAATGGTACCAAACCTTCTCCAACTATTTCAGTAAGGCGTATATTTTTAGTGATTTCATTTGTTGAGGCAGAAAACAAATTGCTACTCAAAGTACCTTTAGTTGCTAAAACACCAATACTAAATGTTTGTGTATTTAATGCGGCAGGTTTAATAGCAGGTTCAATTCCAATAAAAGGAACGTTGTATTTTTTTCGTAAAACAGATATAGCATTGGTTGTTGCAGTATTACACGCTACAACGACTGCTTTACAACCTAATTGTAATAATAATTCTGTGTTTTTAATGCTTAAACTAATAATCTCATCTACCGATTTATAACCATAAGGAGCATTTAAACTATCTGCCAAATAGATGGTGTTTTCATTTGGTAAAAGAGAATTTATTTCTTTCCAAATGGAAGTTCCTCCTACGCCAGAGTCAAATATTCCTATGGGATTATTTTTATTCATTACTTTAAAATAAAAAACTGCTCACCTAATGGAGAGCAGTTTTAAAACTATTTTTATGTTGATTAGAAATTATATTCCTAACTCTTTTTTAACATCAACTAAAAGATCTTTCCCTTCAGCTAACAATAAACCACTGCTGTCCATAACATATTGAAAACCTTGAGCTCTACCCACTTTTTGGATAGCAGTTCTAGCTTTTTCAAAAATAGGAGCAATTAATGCTTCTTGTTTTTTCTGAAGATCTTCTAAAGCTCCTTGTCTGTAAGCGTTTATGTTTGCTTGCATTGCTTGTACTTCTTCAGCACGTTTTGCATTTTCTTCAGCTGTTTTACTTTCTGCCTCAACTTCATACTGTTTAAGTTTGGTTTCCCATTCTTTCATTAAATTTTTAATTTCAGTGTCATAAGTTGCTTGAAGTTTTTCTAACTGACTTTGAGCCGCTTTCATTTCTGGCATTGCTTCAGCTAAAGCTTGAGTGTCTATATGTGCAATGTTAGTTTGTGCATTTACAAAACTTGTAGCTCCGATAAAAAGCATAATAGCTACGAATAATGATTTCATTTTTTTCATTGTGTGTGTGTGTATTAAATTTAGGTAATATTTGTTATTAATTAATCTTCTTTTGTTCCATTATCGTTATTTCCATCCCCATTTTCATCGCCACCATCACCTTCGTTATTAGTTGGTGTGCCATTTAATTTATTAGCTCTAGCTTCAGCTATAGAATCTTTTTTACGTTGTCTTTCATCTAATAACATTTGTCTTCTAGCATCATATTCAGCTTTTTTAACTGCACGAACAGAATCACGAACTCTTTTACGTTCTTCCATTAATAGTTCTCTTTCATTTTTTTTATCTTCGACAGCTTGTTCTCTTTCTGTAACTGCTTTGTCTTCTTCAAGTGAAAGATCTTCTCTTTTCTCAAGCTCCTTTTTTTCTTTCTTAGTGTTTATTTCTTTTCTTTTAGCAGTTCGGTTTATACTTCGTAAAACCATATCACTTATATCGTGTCTTTCTGCTGCAAAAAGCATTACTATATCTGCGGATTTATCAAAGATGAAATCGTATTTTTTATTTTCAGCTATTTCTTGAACAATATTAAATACTTGGTCTTGAATAGGTTGAACTAGTTGTCTTCTTTGGATAAATAAATCGCCATTTGGTACAAAACGATCTTGTTGGTATTTAAGCATTTCATCTTCTAAGATTTTTATATCTTCTTCTCTCTCTTCAATTAACTCTGTTGTTAGAAGAACTCTTTCTGTACTTAAATTTATTTTTAGTAGTTCTACTGCATCATTCTTTTTTTCAATATCTTTTTTCCATCGTTGTACTTTTCCGTTTAATTGAATTGATGCTTCCTTGTATTCTGGAACATTTTCAAGAATATATTCCATATCAATATATCCAATTCGAACACCTCTTTGAGCATTAGCTACAAAAGTAATACACAAAAGAGTAAGGGTAAAAAATAGTAACTTCTTTGTTTTCATAGTTGTTAGTTGTGAGTTAAGAAAATATCGTGCCATTGTTAAAATTGTTGTCCAATAATAAAGTGAGTTTCCCAACCGTTAGGCTGAAATCCCCCCAAAACAGGATCGAATCCGTATGCGAAATCTATCCCCAATAATCCAAATGCCGGCATAAATATACGTAATCCTACGCCAGCAGACCTTTTTAATTGAAAAGGATTGTAATTTCTGAAATTATCATAGGCTGCCCCTCCTTCAATAAATGCTAGTCCATAAATTGAAGCTAATTGTTTTAATGTAATTGGGTATCGTAATTCCAGTGAAAATTTATTATAAATTGCATTTCCGTCTATGGTTGATAATGATTGGTTTGGATAACCTCTTAATGCAATTACTTCTCTTCCATCAAGACTACATGAACCAAGACCATCACCTCCTAAATAAAAACGTTCAAATGGAGGAACTCCCCTATCTTGATTGTAGGCTCCTAAGAAACCAAATTCAGCACTGGGACGTAAAACTAATTTCCCGATCACTCTAGTGTACCAAGTTCCTTTGAACTTTAATTTGTAATATTCCAACCAATTAAATCGTTCCTGATCTATTTCTCCAATTCTTTCAGTAGCATCTACAAATTCTGGATCTGAAGGCGGAACGTCAATAAGTTCTTCTCTTTCTGAAGCTAGTACTGCAAAATCAGTGCTGCTAAAAACAGAATACGGTATGGTTACTTTTGCAGAAACACTAAACTCAGAACCGGACATTGGGAAAATTGGATTGGTTGCTGTGTTATTTCTACTTAAACCAACGGTATATGCAAGGTTGTTTGATTGACCGTCACCAAAAGTGAATAAACCAGTATTGTAATTTTTAAGATTATAATGTTGAAAGCTAATTGCATGAGATAATGTAAAATAATCATCTGGCCATTTTAATCTTTTTGCCAACCCTAAGGACCCTCCTGTAATTAAAAAACGTCTAGATTTGTCAACATCTCTAGTTCTATAGTCATAAAAATACTGAATAGTGTGTGAAAACGAACCACTAAATTGAACAGGTTTTTTTCCGCCTAACCAAGGTTCAATTAATGATAAGCTGTAGGTTTGGTAATAGGTACTTCCTTGTGCTCTAATAGATAGTTTTTGACCATCACCCATTGGTAAAGGATGATAAGCTTCTTTGTTTAAAATATTTCGAATAGAAAAATTATTAAAGGAAAGTCCTAAAGTACCAACAAAGCCACCACCACCGTAACCACCTTGTAATTCTATTTGACTAGATCCTTTTTCAACAACAGAATACTCCATATCTAGAGTTCCGTTATTAGGATCTACGTTTTTAAAATTTGGAGAGATTTGTTCTGGGTCAAAATATCCTAATTGTCCTAATTCTCGTATTGTTCTTACAACATTTCGTTTACTATATTTTTGCCCTGTACGAGTTCTTATTTCTCTGTAAATAACGTGGTCATTGGTTTTGTCGTTTCCAACTACAGTAATATGATCGAAGTAGGCAATTTTTCCTTCGTGAATTCTAATTTCGAAGTCAATAGTGTCATTTCTAACAGCAACTTCAACAGGGTTAATTCTTGAAAATAAATATCCGTTATTTTGATATAGGTTGGTAAGGTCATTAGCTTCTGGGTCTGAAGCGTCTTCAATACGTTCTTGTAATAATACTCCGTTATATGTATTTCCTTCTCTAATCCCTAAAACTCTGGATAATTGCGCATTTGTATAAACGCTATTTCCAATAAAATTAATATTTCCGAAGTAATATTTTTTTCCTTCTTCTACATTAATTTTTAAAACTATATTTTTTTCATCCTTTTGGATAATTGTATCGTCAATAATTCGAGCATCTCTATAACCGCTAGATCTAAATTTAGCAAGAATCAATTCTTTGTCTTCCTCGTAAGTATCTTCTGCATATTTAGATCTCTTCCAAATTCTAAAAAAGGACTTCTGCTTGGTTTCCTTCATAGCACCTTTAAGTTTTTTGTCAGGAATTTCTTCATTTCCTTCAAACTCTATAGATGATATTTTTACTCGTTTCTTTTTGTCTATATTAATAGTTAGATGCTTTGAGAATTCAACACCTAATGAATCTGCATAAGGTTCGGTTGTTATAATAACCTCAGTGTTTAAAAAGCCTTCTTCTCTATACTTGTTTTTTATATAGTTCTTTGTGGTTGTAATAAGGTTTTTGGTAATCTTTACTCCAGGCTTAAGGTTGTTGTCTTTGATGATCTCTTTTTCCTTTTTCTTTTTTACACCTACGATGGTGATATCTTTTATTTTAGGGAGTTCTACAATATAAAGTTCGAGGTCTACTTTGTCACCAACAATATTTGTTACATAAAAAGCGATATCGCTAAAAAGTCCTTGTTCCCAAAGCTTTTTTGTGATTTCACTAAGTTTTTCACCTGGTATGTAAATTCGATCACCTACTTTTAAGCCAGTAAATGCAATAACGGTTTTTTCGCTAAACGATTGTGCTCCAGTAACTGTAATTGAATTAATAGTATATTTTTTATCCCCTTGTAAACTTTGTGCTGAAAGTGAATAAAAAGATAATACTGTAATAATTAAAATACAATAAAGCTTTTTGTATGTGTTTAAAAGTGGACTAATCGTTAAGTTGTTCACTGGTCTTTCCAAATCTGCGTTCTCTTTTTGATAATTTAATATTGCTTCAAATAAATCGTTTTTTCTAAAATCTGGCCACATTACATCTGTAAAATATAGTTCTGCATATGCAATTTGCCATAATAAAAAATTACTAATTCTTTGTTCACCACTAGTACGTATGAATAAATCTACGTCTGGTAAATTCCGGGTGTAAAGATGCTTATTAATTATCGATATGTCAATATTTTCGGGCGAAATTAGGTTATTTTTAACTTTAAGACTAATCTCTTTAATAGTTTTTATCAATTCTTCTCTTGAGCCGTAACTTAATGCAAGGGTTAATGTGAGTCTGGTATTGTTTTTTGTTTTTTCAACAACATCTGTAAGTTCATTAAAAACAATCTTTGGCAAAGATTCTGTGTTTCCTATTGTAGTAAGTTTTATATTGTTTTTTTGAAGGGTTTTTAATTCCTTTTTTAAGGAAGAAATTAATAACTTCATGAGTAAATCTACTTCTATTTTTGGCCGATTCCAGTTTTCGGTAGAAAATGCATAAAGCGTTAAAAAATTAACATTGATTTCTGCACAAGCTTCTACAATTTCTTTTACGGTCTTTGCTCCGCTTTCGTGTCCAATGTTCCTAAGGAATCCTCTTTTTTTTGCCCAACGACCATTACCATCCATTATTATGGCGATATGGTTTGGTAATTTCGAGGTAATTATTTGTTCCTGAAGGTTCATTTTTTAAAAGTTACAATAACACGGTTTTCTTCCGAAGGTATAGGTTAACGTAATTCCTGTAAAAACATACCAATCATTATTATTAATATTTCCAAAACTTAAGTCGTCTTGTATTTCAGATGTATTGTTAGGGTTGCTTCCATCAAGATTATCTGTAAAAGTATATCTGGCTCCTATTTCGGCAGCCAAAACAAATTTTGTTCCTAATGTAGTTTTGTACCCTACAACCATAGGTATCGCTACAGAACCTTTATTACCGTCTTTAATAATAGTGTTGTCACTTCGTTTAGCTAACGAATTATATAAAAAATAAGTTAATCCTGTGTAAAGATAAGGAACAGATGCAGGTTTTACGCTGTACATATCAAACTCCCAAAATGTATATTCTAATCCAACTGAAAGCTCAACAATATTATTTTCAAACTTATATCCTCGTTCTTTTCTTCTAGTGTCTTTAGAATCATTATCATCACCTTTTATACTAGCAAAACTAATAGAACCTCTAAAGGCATGTCTGTCACTTCTGTTCCATTTAAATAAAGCACCAAATGCTAGTGCGTTAGGAGCTATATAGGTAGTTTTTCCAACATCTCCTATGTAATTTGCTCCACCAATAAAGCCTCCAATCTCATAGGTTTGAGCCTGAATTAATGTTGATGATACAAATAATAAAAATATGATGATATATAACTTCATAAATGTAAAAGTTTGCAAATATAATAATAAACTTGTCTTCTTAAGACTATATGCAAAATAGTCTCAGATGATTAACAAATTTTAATGAAAATTATTGTTGAAAAGTACTTTAGTTTCGTTTGTCTTCACCCCACATTAATTTTTTCCGAAGTGTTTTTATAAAACTATCCTCTGTTAATTGAACCAGTTTAATGCAAAAAGGAGCTTTATTAATTGTTATGAGGGTGTTGTTTTTTAAGGTGGCGATTCTAGAATCTAAAGAAACTAAATGTGTTTTTCCTCTACCTGAAACTTTTAAAGTAATAGTGCTATTGTCTGGTATAACTATAGGTCGTGCATTTAAATTATGTGGTGCAATTGGTGTAATAACTATACTGTCTGTACTAGGATCGATGACGGGACCACCACAACTTAACGAATATCCGGTAGATCCTGTTGGTGTTGAAACAATTAATCCGTCAGACCAATAAGAGGTTAGGTGCTTATTGTTGACCTTGGTTTCAATTTTAATCATCGAAGTAGTATTCTTTCTGTTTACTGCAATTTCATTTAAGGCAAAATTTAAAGGTAGAATTTCTTCATTTTTAGGATCTGTTTCAATAGAAAGCAAACTCCTTTCCGAAATATAAAAATCACCATTTAATATTTTGGACAAACTATGAGTGATTTCTTCTTTTTGAATGGTTGCCAAAAACCCCAATCTTCCTGTATTTATTCCAATAATCGGAATTCCTAAATCACGAACATAAGTGACAGATTTTAATAATGTTCCATCTCCGCCAATACTTAAAAAAAAATCATAAGTTCTATCAATAGTTTTAAATGAAGATATGTTTGTATAGTTTTTGGATATTTCTTTTTTCTTATTGATGCTTTTTAGAAACTTTTCTTCAACAACAATTTCAATTTCTTTTTTTTGAAGCACTTCTAAAATTAACTGAATATAAGTTTCAGAATCTTCATGATAAAACTGACCAAAAACACCAATTTTCATAATTTATATGTTTAGGTATTTATTCAAATAATCGGAACGTTCTTTTAATTCTTCTAAAAATTTATCTTCCACGTGTTTTGATATTACTTGATAACCATATCTTCTAAAAGTCTGTACGATTGCATTCATTCCAGTATGTCCGATTTTTACTGTCGCTTGCACAATAGCTTCGTCCATTTTTGAAATAAAAACTCCTAATATTTTTGCATCGTTAGATTCTACTATTTGGCAGATTTCACTAAATGAATAATCACGCTGTTCCTTTTCAATAACAATAATTCCGCCAGCTTCATTTAAAAAAGGAGTATTATTGAATAAGGACATTACATCTCTTAACTCATAATACCCAAGGTATTTATTATCACTTCCCAAAACAGGCATAATATTGCTGTTGTGTAACGCAAATGCCTCTAAAATATCCAGCCAGTTGGTATTTTCTCGCACAAAAAAAGGCTCTAATGAATACAAAAAATCTTCAATTTGTTTGGTTCCTTCAAAACAATGGGCGTCATTTTCAGAAATACTACCTACATATATTCCGTCTTTTTGAACTGGAATATGAGAGTACGTAAGTTGATTAAATATATTCTGAACCTCTAAAATGTTAGCTGAAACATTAAATGGTTTTATATCATTAATTATGTATTGTTGTATGTTCACAATAGATATTTTTTGCAAAATACTTAAAAATTTGCGGTAAAACCATAGTTCAAATTGTATTTTTGGGTTTCAAAAAAAATACAATGACTAAACTTAGTGTTAATATTAATAAAATTGCGACTTTACGAAATGCTCGAGGTGGGAATACACCAAGTGTTTTGCAAGCGGCTATAGATGTACAGAGGTTTGGGGCAGAAGGAGTTACCATACATCCTCGCCCCGACGAACGCCACATTCGTTATCAAGATGCTTATGATATTAAGCCTATTATCACTACAGAATATAATATTGAAGGAAATCCCATCGGCTCCTTTCTTAAAATGGTGTTTGAAATTAAACCCACACAAGTAACTTTAGTGCCAGATGCGGTGGATGCGATTACCTCTAATGCGGGTTGGGACACCTTAAAAAATAAAAGTTTTTTATCTGAAATAATTTCAGAATGTAAACGAAACAACATCCGTACTTCTATTTTTGTAGATCCAACCATAGCAATGATTGAAGGAGCAGCAGAAACAGGAACCGACCGAATAGAACTCTACACCGAAGAATTTGCAAAGCAATACGATTTAGGAAATAAAAAAGCCATAAAACCGTATACAGATTGTGCCATAAGAGCCAATGAACTTGGATTGGGAATTAATGCAGGACATGATTTATCATTAGACAACATCGAGTTTTTTAATGAGAATATTCCAAATTTATTAGAAGTATCAATTGGTCACGCACTAATTTGTGAATCCTTATATTTAGGAATGGAACATGTGATTGGTCAATATTTGGAAAAACTGAAATAATGCTGCTACATTCAAACATCATTGGCGAAGGAAAACCATTTATCATTCTTCATGGGTTTTTGGGAATGGGAGACAATTGGAAATCCCTTTCAAGAAAATTTAACGAACAGGGTTTTCAAGTTCATTTGGTAGATCAACGGAATCATGGAAGGAGTTTTCATAGTGAAACCTTCAACTATAATGTGATGGTAGAAGATTTAAAAAACTATTGTGATCATTATCAATTAAAGAATTTCATACTTCTTGGACATTCGATGGGCGGAAAAACTGCTATGCAATTTGCGGTGGATTTCCCCGAAATGGTTTCAAAACTAATTGTGGCTGATATTGCTCCAAAGGCATATCCTTTACATCATCAAGATATATTAAAAGCTCTTTCCTCTTTAGATTTTTCGATAATAGATTCTCGTAAAAAAGCAGACGAAGTATTGTCTCATTATATTAAGAATATGGGAATACGGCAATTTCTGTTAAAAAACCTGTATTGGATAGAAAAAGGACAATTAGCATTGCGAATTAACCTTCCTGTTTTGGTAAATAATATTGAAGAAGTTGGTAAATCACTTGCTGAAAACTCTATTTATTCTAGAGATACCTTGTTTTTACGAGGTGCTAATTCGCATTATATTGAGATAATGGATGAGGCTTTAATTTTAAAACATTTTCCCAAAGCTAAAATTGAAACGATCTCAAATGCAGGACATTGGTTACACGCCGAAAACCCAACTGACTTTTATAATGAAGTTATAAATTTTGTATATTAGAGAAAAAAATATCACGATGAAAAAATTAAGTTTCATTATTTCTACGATATTCATACTCTTAAATACAGTGCTTTTTGCACAAGAAATTAAAGAAGATTATAGGGAAATTTCAGGAAAAGTCACCTATTTAAAAAAGGCAATTCTAAATGTGAATGTAATTATTCTAAATGGTGAAGATGGTATTGAGACAGGTGAAACAGGTAAGTATTCAATAAATGCAAAGACAGGAGATGTTATTCAGTTCAGTCATATAAGATATCAAACAATAGAGATTATTGTGGAAGATATTACCGGTATTTTAAATATTGAAATGACCGAGATAATTAACCAATTAGATGAAGCGGTAGTAAAAGGAAAGAAAAAAAATCCATTTCCAGATAAAGACAGAACAGAAGACAGAAAGAAATTTTCTACTTCAAAAGGAGCAATGGATCCTGAAACGGCTGGACATTCAATAGGTTTTATAGATGGTGATGAAGTTAATTTTGGTTACAGATCTTTATCTGAAGCTTTATTAGGAAAAGTTCCAGGATTAATAGTTAGTAAGCAAAATTTTGACGGGACATATGTTTTGAAAATTAGAGGGAATTCATCTCATTATAATAATAGGCCACCTATTTGGGATGTTGATGGTGTAATTTATGAAGATGAACCTAGGTTTTTGCCTTTACATGATATTAAAAATATTCATGTTTTAAAATCTTTAATCGCAACAAACAAATATGGTAGTTTGGGTGCACATGGAGTTATTGTAATTCAGACAAAAGACGCTTATAATATGTCTAAAACTAATATCATAAAAGAGGATATTTCAAAAAAATACACCAATAAGAATTTTTATAAAAACGATGCAATAGCGTTTACTGAAAATAAAATTTCAACCAATTCTATTTCATTATCAACCTTAAAGAATCTCGCTGCTTCTAATCACAGTAATCCTGAAATTTTAAAAGCAATAGCATACCAAATGCAGGCAATGGGCGAAAAAAACGAATCAATAAATTTATACGAGAAAATATTTATTCTTAGACCAAAATATGCACAATCTTACCGTGATTTAGCAATTGCTTATTCCGATAATAACAACTACAAAAGAGCTTGGCGTATGTATATAAGTTATATGCTTCAAGGAGAAAATGTAAGTGATTTAGCGATTGGCGATTTAATATATAGCGAAATGGAATGGATGTATTACAACAGAAAAAACCAAGCAGGAATTAAAGAATCTTTTATACCTAAAAGTGCTTCGTTAACAGATTTTAAAGGTGACGTTCGTTTGGTAGTAGAATGGAATACTTCTGAAGCAGAATTTGTTTTAGAGTTTGTAAATCCAGATAAACAAGTTTATAGTTTTAATCATACTCTTACTGCAAATGAACAGTTAATCATTGACGAAAAAGAAATAGGATTTTCAAGTAAAGAGTTTTTTATCGATGATTTAGGGAATGGCGATTGGTTGGTTAACATTAATTATTTAGGAAATAAAAAGCCAGAACCAACACATTTTAAAATTACCGTATATAGCAACTGGGGAAGCCCAAATCAAACACAAGAGGTTTCTGTATTTAAGTTTGAAAATGAAAGAAATAAAATTCAACTATATAAGTTTAAAAATAATTCAGTTGTTTTTAATGGTTATGTTCTTAAATAATGTGGAATATTTAATTTCTCATATTCTGTTTCAATACTCCTGTATTGATAAATTGCTTTAATGTTTGTCACCATGATTTTTGCGAACTCTTTTATAGGTTCTGATGATTTTTTTATCTTT
>JAJRQR010000154.1 GCA_024280145.1 Bacteroidota bacterium | reverse complement strand
TCTGAATTCAAAAGCTCTTCCCATAATATGATTTTTTTAATGTGTTACAAAAATAGAAAATTGTAGGAAACCACAAAGAGAAGTTGGGATTCAATTTTATTTTAAAGAATCTATTTCTTCTTTTAAAACAGAATCTTCAATCACTTGCTGAATGCTAATTTGATAATTATCTGTAAGCAGGTTGTGCTTAGGAAGTATTGCTAAATACCGATCTTTATTGGAAGTATAATTGTGTTTGAAAACGATATGTTCTAGCTCTAACTTGTCTGAAATTTCTTCAAATAAATCAAAATGATGAATTATATCATTACTTGTCAAATGAAAAATTCCTTCTAAATTCTGATTGATAATATAATGAATTTGTTGTGCAAGCTTATTGGCAGTGGTAACACTGATGATAAGATTCGGATATACTTCAAACTCTGTATTGTTTTTTGAAGCTTCTTTTAGCAGGTTTATTCTGGGTGAATTTACTCCCAAAACGATGGGCAATCGTGCTATAATAAATTTAGATACTGGTAAATTTGAAATTAATTTTTCAATAGAAATTTTAAATTTACCATAGTTGCTTTCCGCTAAAACAGAATCATTTTCATAGGAAGGGAAAGTGCCTTTTCCATCAAAAACATTCACAGTAGAAAGATAGATAATCTTACAATTTAAAGCAGCTAGTGTATAATTCGCAATTTCTTGATGTACTTTTATTTGCGAATTATAATCACCTCGAAGGCTTGAAATTATTATACTAGGTTGTACTTTTTCAAGTATAACATTGATATCTTCTTTTTCTACATCAAATGGAAACATTACTTGATTTTCTTCAAACGCAGATGAAGAAGTATGGTAAGTTCCGTAGGTATCAAAATAAGGCAGAAGCTCTTTGTAAATAGTGTTACCTATAAAACCACTTGCGCCGAGAATTAGAATTCTCTTTTTATGAGTTTTCGGATTCATTTAGAAAATAGATTCACCTGTTTTGGTAGTGAATTGTTCTAAAGCTTTCATTCCAATGAGAGAATTTCCTTTCTCATTAAGTCCAGGAGACCAAGTAGCAATCACAAAATTATTGGGTAATAAGGCTACAATTCCGCCGCCAACACCACTTTTTCCTGGAAGTCCAACAGTAAAAGCAAATTCTCCTGCTTCATCATAAAAACCGCAAGTGAGCATAATGGCATTCACTCTTTTTACTTGACTTAAAGTTAAACGTTTTATTTCTTGGATACATTTTCCTTTATTGGAGAACAAGTAAAACACCTTAGTGATTTGTTCGCAGTTTAGCTCAATTGAACACTGATGGAAATAGAAATCTAAAACGTCTTCAACAGGATTTTTTAAGTTACCATACGATTTTAACAGATTGGCAATAGCATAATTTTTAAATCCTTTTTCTTTTTCTGAAGCGGCCACTTTGTAATTATAATCGATGGTTTGATCATTTGCCAAGTCTCTAATATAATTAATAAAATCTTCTTTAGGGTTTTCTAACTTTGAAACTAAAATATCTGCAACTACAATAGCTCCCGAATTGATTAATGGGTTTCTAGGGATCCCGTTTTCTTGTTCTAAAAGTGATAAGAAATTAAAAGGATTCCCTGAAGGCTCCACATCAACACGATCCCAAATATTACAATCAATTAATTGCAATGCTTTAGATAATGTCAATACTTTGGAGATACTTTGTATGGAAAATGGTTTGTCCCAATCACCAATACTGTATGAATTTCCGTTTAATTGTTTCAGATAAACACCAAAATTAGAAACATCAATAGTTGCTAATTCTGGAATATAGGAAGCTACTTCACCTTTATATGAAGAATTTAAAGCTTCTAAATAAATTTCATCTAATATAGATTGGTAATCAATCATATTACCCTTTATAGAAAGGCAATTTTACAATCGTTGCTGGAACTGCTTTTTTACGAATTTGAATATAAATTTCGGTGCCTACTTTTTTATGTTCGGATGTTACGTAGCCCATTCCAATTCCAATCCCTAAAGATGGTGACATCGTTCCGCTGGTAACGATTCCAATGTTGTTTCCATTGGAGTCAACTATTTGGTAGTCGTGACGAGGGATTCCTCTTTCGTTTAATTCAAAAGCAATTAATCTTCTGGAAGTTCCATCTTCTTTTTGTTGTTTTAAGGCTTCAGAATTAGTAAAGTCTTTAGTGAATTTTGTAATCCAACCTAATCCTGCTTCAATAGGTGAAGTGTTATCATTGATGTCGTTTCCGTAAAGGCAATAACCCATTTCTAATCGCAAAGTATCTCTTGCAGCTAATCCAATTGGTTTAATTCCGAAGTCAGCACCCGCTTCAAAAACCTTGTTCCAAACTTGTTCTACTTCGCTGTTTTTACAGTAAATTTCGAAACCACCACTTCCGGTATAGCCAGTTGCGCTAATAATTACGTGTTCGATTCCTGCAAAATCGGCTACATTAAAATGATAGAATTTTATTTCAGATAAATCTACGGAAGTCAAAGATTGCATTGCTTCCACCGCTTTTGGACCTTGAATTGCAAGTAATGAGTAATCTTCAGAAAGATTTTTCATTTCGGCATTCATTGTATTCTGACTGCTAATCCAGTTCCAATCTTTTTCAATATTTGAAGCATTTACTACCAACAACCATTTTTCTTGATTGAAACGATAAACGATTAAATCATCTACAATTCCGCCAGTAGCATTAGGAAAACAGCTGTATTGAGCTTGGTCATCTACAATTTTTGAAGCATCGTTACTGGTTACTTTTTGAATTAAATCTAGTGCATTTGGACCCATAATTAAAAATTCGCCCATATGTGAAACGTCAAAAACGCCCACGGCTTTACGAACTGTTTCGTGTTCGGCATTAACGCCTTCATAAGAAACTGGCATATTATAACCAGCAAAAGGAACCATTTTTGCTCCAAGAGCTTCGTGAATGTGTGAGAGTGCGATGTTTTTTGTCATATTAATTCCCTTCAAAAGAAGGAATCTCGTTTTAGTTGAACTTCAGTTTTAATTTTTTTATCCTTTGTATTAAGCTTTGGATAATTAAGATGCAAAGATATTAATAATTAAAATAATGTTTTGTTTAAAATTTATTTTGGAGTTGTTTTTTAACGAATATTTATTATTAAGTAATTGCTATAATTTTGATTTTTTCAAATAAGAGATTAACTTGCAAAAACAAATTTAAATAATGAAAATTCTTTCCGCAGAGCAATTTTATCAAGCTGACAAAGCAACATTAAAATCTCAAAACCTAAAATCTATAGACTTAATGGAACGAGCTGCTGAGCAGTGTTTTAATTGGTTTGATGTAAATTTAAAAGGCTCTCCAGTTCCCATTCATATTTTTTGTGGAATCGGAAATAATGGTGGCGATGGCTTGGCTTTAGGAAGAATTTTGATAAAACACGGATATAATGTTTTTGTTTATATTGCAAATTTTACGGACAAACGTTCTCCCGATTTTTTAATCAATTATAATTTAATACGAGAAGTAAGTGATGATTGGCCAATTTTAATGACTTCAGAAGAAGATTTTCCGACTATAAATAATGAAGATATTATTGTTGATTCGCTCTTCGGAATAGGATTAAACAGACCTACTGAAGGTTGGGTAAAACAGTTAATAGGATATTTAAATAATACAAAAGCATTTATTTTGTCTATTGATATTCCTAGTGGTTTGTATCCTGAAAAGCCTGTAGATCACTCTGCAGCAATTATAAAGTCAAGTTTTACACTTACTTTTCAAAACCCTAAACTTGCTTTTTTATTAGCTGAAAATTATCAATATGTACCTTCATTTAATGTATTGGATATTGGTTTAGATTTTAATTTTATTGATAGCTTACAACCATTAGCAAATACCTTTGGGAAGTTTGAAACACAACAACTATATCGACAAAGAAATAAAAATGATCATAAAGGAAATTTTGGTTATTCAACAATAATAGGAGGAAGTTATGGTAAAATTGGAGCTGTTTCATTAGCAACAAAATCGGCTTTGAAAGTCGGAGCAGGAGTGATGACGGCTTTTGTTCCGAAGTGTGGTTATACAATACTTCAGACTTCAATTCCTGAAGCAATGGTAGTAACTGATGCTTCTGAAAATTTGATAACTAATATTCAATTAAAATCAACTTCTTTGGCGATTGGTATTGGGCCAGGATTGGGTACGGATAAAAAAACTATTGAAGCTTTCAAAGACTTTCTAAGCAATACAAAAGAAAGTCAACTTGTGATTGATGCAGATGCTTTAAATATTCTTTCAGCAAATAAAGAACTACTAGATTTACTTCCAAAAAACTCAATTTTAACTCCTCATAATGGAGAATTAAAACGCTTAATTGGAGGTTGGAAAAATGATTTTCATAAAATTGAACTTGTCAAAAAGTTTTCAAAAAAACACAAAGTAATAGTGGTTGTAAAAGGAGCCAATACGTTACTGATAACTAATGATGATGTTTATATTAACACAACTGGAAATCCAGGAATGGCAACCGCAGGAAGCGGCGACGTGCTAACAGGAATGATTACTGGTTTGCTTTCTCAAAAATACAATCCCTTAGAAGCTGCTATTTTAGGAGTGTACCTTCACGGAAGTGCGGGAGATATTGCTGCAAGTTATTTAGGGTTTGAAGCAGTTATAGCTTCAGATATAATTGATAATATTGGAAATGCGTATCAAGAACTTTTTAAGAAAGAAATGCCTCCTGAACAAAAAGAAAACGTATAAAAAAACTCCTTTCAATCAAGAAAGGAGTTTTGCATTATTTTTTGTTTATATTATAATAAACCGTCTAAGGTTTCTCTAATTTTTGAACTGGAAGGTCTTGGTGCATCAGAGTTGATGATATTTCCTTCTGTATCTATAAGTATAAATCTTGGAATTCCTCTAATTCCGTAATCAGCAACAAATTTAGATTTCCAATCGTTATCTGCCATTAATTGGTAACCACCTAATTCTTTTTCAGTAACCATAGTTCTCCAAGCTTCATAATCTTTTTTCTCATCGATTGAGATACTAACAAAAGCAACATCTTTTCCGTGGTAATCTTCATCCAATTGCTTCAAAAACGGGATTTCTCTTTTACAAGGACCACACCAAGTTGCCCAAACATCAACATATACTACTTTACCTTTAAGGTCTTCAAGACTTATTTCGCCACCTTTATGATTTTCATACGTAAAGGTAGGAGATGCTTTTCCTGGAGTTAATGTTTTTAATAAATTATAACGCTCGGTTAGTTTTGATAAATTCTCTGAAGTAGGATTTGCTTTTTTATAAGTTGCATATACTTCTTCTAATGATTTGTCAGCTTTCATACCATAACGTAAAAAGTTAGTCATTAGCTCATCCTTTTCTTTTCCATCTGGATATGAAGTATTTACTACGTTTAAATAGGATAAGGATTCACTATCTCCATCTTTAGTTTGGGTTATTTTTGCTATTCTATAAAAGTGAGTTTCTACTAACCCTTTGTAGGCATTAGATGAATTATACGCTTCCAAATCTGAGTAATTAAAATCTTTTATAGAATCGTAGTAATTTTCTGAAACCACAAAATCATTGTTCTTTGAAAAGTAACGATTGTATTCTTGATAGTTTTCAAGGTTATTAATATGTGCATATTCCAATTCTTTTGTTTCTTTTGAAATAAACTCAGGTGAAAGCTCTTTTGTAGAAGAAAGCAAAGACGAATACGTACTATTAAGGTTATTAATTTCGGTTAAAAATTCATTTTCACCTAAAGAATACATTTTATCGATAGCCATTCCTTTTTCTGAAAGTAAGTATTTAGCGGCTAAATAATTATTTTCAGAAGCCACATCTCCAGTGTATATAAGTGATTCGTCAAATTCTTTAGCATTTAAAGTAACGTTTACTAAAGCACCTTTTGTTAAATAAACAGGAGAGCTTTCACGTCCGATTCGCATAGAATAAAATCCGTCGTTCACAATAGTTAAGGTATCGCTAAAAGTTCCGTTTTCTGAAATAGTTAGTGTTTTTTCGAAACCATTTCCTAATATCTTAACAGCTTTTGCGCTATTGTTTTCAATAGTTCCGTTAAATAAAACATAGGTAGGTTTTATTTCTTTATCACAAGAAAATAAACTAATTGTGATGAATAGTAGTAGTAAGTTTTTCATTAAATTGTTTTTAATTTTTTTGCTAAAGTACTATTATATTTATCTCATTAAAAAAATACTTATTATCTTAACATGGAATTAGTATTTTTGCATTCCGTAAATATCCATAAATAGATGTCAAATTTTCATTATATAAGTTCCGAATTATTAGATTTACCAACAATAAAAACAATTGTTGAAGAACAAAAACCACTTGCTCTTTCTGAAGAAGCGGTACTTAATATAAAAAAATCCAGAAATTATTTAGCTTCAAAAATTGAAGATAACGATACGCCAATTTATGGTATCAATACTGGATTTGGCTCTTTGTATAATGTAAAAATTGCTTCAGACGACTTAACACAATTACAAGAAAATATCGTAATGTCTCACGCTTGTGGTACGGGCGAATTGGTTCCAAAACCTATTGTGAAATTGATGTTGTTATTAAAAATTCAATCCTTAAGTTATGGCTATAGCGGTGTGCAATTGGAAACCGTTCAGCGCTTAATAGATTTTTATAATTTAGATATAACTCCAGTAATATATGAGCTGGGAAGCCTTGGTGCTTCAGGTGATTTAGCTCCTTTAGCACATTTAGCATTACCTTTAATTGGTAAGGGAGATGTTTATTATGAAAATGAAATTGTTTCGACAGATACAATAATGAAACAACAAAACTGGCAGCCAATAAAACTTCAAGCAAAAGAAGGATTAGCTTTACTTAACGGCACACAGTTTATGAGTGCTTACGGTGTGTATTGTTTATTGAAAAGTCATAAATTATCGTATTTATCAGATTTAATTTCATCGGTTTCTATCGATGCTTTTAATTGTAATATGAGCCCTTATAATCCTTTGGTACACTTAGTTCGACCTCATCGTGGTCAGGTAAAAACGGCTGAGCGTATTCTGAATTTATTAGAAGGAAGCGAAATTGGTAGTCAAGAAGGGAAAAGTGTACAGGATCCGTATTCATTTAGGTGTATTCCTCAAGTTCATGGAGCTACCAAAGACACGATTGTATTTGTCACCAAAACTTTTAAAACTGAAATAAACTCAGTTACCGACAATCCAAATATATTTATTGAAGAAGATAAAATTATCTCTGGAGGAAACTTTCACGGACAGCCTTTAGCATTGGCATTGGATTACTTAGGAATAGCCATGGCAGAATTAGGAAGTATTTCAGAAAGAAGAACCTATCAATTAATTTCAGGATTAAGAGAATTGCCAGCTTTTTTAGTAAAGAATCCAGGTTTAAATAGTGGATTTATGATTCCACAATATACCGCTGCAAGTATTGTTAGTCAAAACAAACAATTGGCTTCACCGGCTTCTGTGGATTCTATTGTTTCGTCAAACGGACAAGAAGATCACGTAAGTATGGGAGCTAATGGGGCAACAAAATGTTTACGAATAGTAGATAATTTAGAAAGAATTCTAGCAATTGAATTAATGAATGCTTCACAAGCTTTGTCCTTTAGAGAACCTTTAAAGTCTTCCGAGGGAATTGAATCGTTTATTAAATCATATAGAAGTGAAGTTCCAATTATTGAAGATGATCGAATTTTGGCAATCGATATTAAAAACACCGTTTCGTTTTTAAATACTCTAGGAATTGATAGTGAGGTCTTGTTTTAAGAAAAATTATAACTTAATACTATTTTTAACCCAATTTATAGCTTCATCTAAATCCATAAAATGCTGAAAGGGTTTTTTGAAGAATAACTTTTCAATTTGCGCATTCGACATATTAATTTTCTTATCTGAAACGATTGCAAATGCTGCAAGGTTTTCAACTTTACTAGTTTCTATATAAATACTTGGGTCAACTGAATACGAATGAATGCGATGAGTGATATATCCAAATTTTTTATTCTTAAAATATTTTGTTGAAATATTAACCAATACATCATTATATTCTGGAGAAACCGTGATGCCTTCATTCATAACGGCAATAATATAGTCGCTATAAACCTCAATTTTGCAAAAATGATATTCAAGTAAGATAATCATTAAGTATGATGATTTATTTCTATAAAATTA
>JAJRQR010000153.1 GCA_024280145.1 Bacteroidota bacterium | reverse complement strand
TCACAAACTCCTAGATCGGTGTCTATTGTGCTATCTGCAATACATGTAATTACAGGCGCTATGTTATCTTCAACAGTTACAATTGCAGTACAGGTATCTGTATTTCCGCCTTCATCGGTAACAGTCATAGTAACTGTTACAGGTGTTCCAACATCTGAACAAGTAAAAGTATCTTGAGATAAGTTAAATGTTATTCCACAAATATCTGTAGAGCCTCCATCAACTGCCGAGCCTGCAATAGTTACGGAACCTGTAGCATCTAATTGTACGGTTATGTCTTGACAAACCGCAACAGGAGCTATGTTATCTTCTACAGTAACGGTAGAAGTACAAGAAGTAGTGTTTCCAGCAGTATCAATTGTTGTAATTGTTACTGTATTTGTTCCGATATTACTACAATCGAAAGAATTAATATCTAATGATGTACTAGCTATTCCACAATTATCTGTAGGTGAAATTACTGTTGATGACGGAGTAAAGGATACAAAATCGTTGGTAGCAGACCAGGTTGCTCTATTACGCCCTAGCACTAAAGTTGCTTCAGTACCGTCAATGTTTTCTAAACCTTGAGTCATATTATTATCTTGTTCTATATCTGCACTATGTATTTCTATTACATTGGTTCCTTCAAATAGTTTAACTTGTGAACTAACTTTAGGAGTAAAGGAATCACAACATTGGGGAACAAGTACAAACTCCATCACTAATATTCGATTAGGAGCAACTCCAACGGTTTGGTATCTAATAATACCCCCAGAATCTGGATCTAAATCTGTCCAAGCAAAAGCTATAATATTATCTGGATTATTGGTGTTTGGTAAAAAGTCTCCTGAACAACAACCATCATTACCATCATCATTAAAAGTAATAAATCCGTTGGAAGATATCCAGAAATCACTATATCTATTTCCGTAAAAACCAAAGCCAAAACCTATTGGTAATTCTGAAGAAACTTGATCGTCACCTAATGTAATAGTTGTTCCAGTAGCAGAAATGTCAATTGGATCAAATAGTCCGGTTTGATCTACTGTATAAGTAACATCAAATATATCTGCTAGAGTAATACTCGTATTACCTGTAGCATCTAATTCAACTGTTATGTCTGCACAGACAACAACGGGATCTTCATTATCGGTTATAGTTACCGTTTGAGTACAAGTGTCTGTATTTCCACTAGTATCAGTAACTGTCCACACAATATTAGTTATTCCAACTGGGTAAAAATCGGACGCATCTAGAGTATTGTTATAATCATTGTTAAGTGAAAGACCAAACTGACCACCTGTAAGTTGAAAGAAATTCTCTGGACCAGTTGTACACTGACCTTCATTAACACTAGAATCTTCTAAAAGTGTAAATATTAGGTCATTCCCATAGGTACTAATCCAATTATTCCAAGTTGCAGATGAAATAGTAACTACTCTGTCTGTGATAACACATAAAGGCCCTACATCACATTCAAGAAATAGCTGACTTCCATCTGGACCATTTAATTCGAAGCATTCTGTACCTGAATTAAAATCTCCACTAAATCTTAGTTCTAGATTTACATCAACTATAGAAGTTGTTAAATTAGTTAATATAGCATCCGTATCATTCAGTTCTCCATTACCATCAAAATCAAATAGCTTTTTTACAAAAGGTGTTAGAGTTGTTCCGCAATTATCAGTAAATATAGGTTGTGGAATGACAATATTTGCTCCACAAAGACCAGAGTCATTACTAACTGTTATGTCGATAGGACAAGTAATAACTGGAGCTTCAATATCTACAATTGTAACTGTAAAACTACAAGTAGTAGTATTTCCGGCTGAATCAACAGCATTATAAGTTACAACGGTAGTACCCACAGGGAATGTGTCGCCTGGATTATGGCTAGATGTTACTGTTAATCCAGAACAATTATTATCTACACTTGTTGGCGGTGTCCAAGTTGCTGTACTTGAACATCCTCCAGGATCATTAGTGCTATTCAAATCTACTGGGCAATTTGTAAAGGTCGGTGGAATAGTATCAGGAGCTACTGTTATGGTGATTGAATAACTACTAATACATAATGGCTCACCCGCAGCAAAATCTCCTGCACTTAGACTCCAAGTACCAATAGGACATTGAGAATTAAAAATAGTTAAATCTCCTCCATTTGGTAAAAATGTTCCACTAACAGGGGTTCCAGAAGGAATTGAAGCTGCGGCTTGATCAAAAATAGTAGTAACTGGTGGAGTACTAGTGGGGCCAAACCAAGTGAATGGCATTGCTAATATACTTTGTGATACAGGCCCATTTACTCTAAAATTCGTTTCACCATGAAAAGAATTATTAGATGTTGGAGTTTCACAAGTTCCACTTGTTTTAAGCCAAGAAATAGACACATTTACATCTGTAATTACACTACCAACAGGGAAATCTGTAGCAGTAAAGGAAACTCCTGGGAGCGTTACACAATAAGACCCACAACCATCTACAGTTACAGAAGACGGAGGAGTGTACGTTTTTGTTACAGTTTGCCCATATGTAAAATAGGTGAAAACAAACATGAATAGAATAAGTGTAATTTTTCTCATAGCTCTTAATTTATGGACGAAAATAATTATCCGTTGTTTTAATTTATAAAGGTTAATTTGTTGTTTTTAATAGGGTAAAACTAATTATAATCAATGTTTTATGAAATACGTAAACCTACGTAGTAAAAAAATCTTGGTTTTGACTAATCCAAATAAGTAATGCGTTTTGTGTTGAATTTAGCTTAAATTTTTTAATAATATTACTGCGATGTTTCTCTACAGTTCTTGAAGAACAGTTCCTGAAACCTGCAATTTGAGGAGAAGAATACCCCTCTTTTATTAATTTAATAATTTGCAATTCTGTATTTGTCAACCTTGATAGGTCGACACCTTTTGCTATTTGAGATTGATAATATGCCATCCTCAAAACTAAAAGGAAGTGTTATTTTAAGCAATACGTAAACCTACGTAGCTTAACAAAAGATAAAAGACCGCTTCGCTTAAAGAATTAAGAAAAAAGTCCCGATAGCTATCGGGATGATTGTAACATCAATTAAGCTATAAAATAGGTTGTTAAACCTAACTGCTAAAAAATTGAGGGTTTTTTTGAACCCAAAGAAGTAATGCATTTTGTGAGGAAGGAATATCTAGTTTTTTGATAATATTACTGCGATGCTTTTCTACCGTCCGTTTTGAAATAAATAAGGTTTCGGCAATTTGAGAAGAAGATTGATCTTTTGCCAAATACTTTAATATTTTCATTTCGGTGACGGTGAGATTTTCAACTGAATTTGTTGGGTCTCCTAAATGAATATTCTCGTTTAAATTTTTACTGATATAAGTGTTCCCTTTTGCAATTTCTTGAACGCAAATTTCCAATTCTTCCATCGCATCATTCTTTAAAATATAACCACGAATAGAAGTACCAATCTCTCTAATAATTGCTTCTTGTTTGTAAAGCGTTAAGATGATTATTTTTGTTTCAATCCCTTTTTTAAGGCATAATTTTGCAACCTCAATTCCATTGTATTTTGGCATATCGAAATCTAAAATAGCGATGTCTGGCTCGTGTTTTATAATTTGATTATAAGCATCATTTCCATCTTGAGCAGTAGCAACTACATTAAACCGAAGCGTTTTTAAAAACTGTTCCGTTCCGTTTAACAGTAAAGGGTGGTCGTCTGCTAATACAATCGAAACACTCATATTTTATCAATTTTAATGATGACTTGAGTTCCTTTATTTACTTCGGAAGTAATACTGAAATCAGCTTCAATATATCGGGCTCGTTCTTCTAAGGTTTTCATTCCTAAGCTTTTATTTTTTTCTTTTTCAAGAGAAACATCAAAGCCTTTTCCGTTGTCTTTTAACTGAAAAACAACTTGTTTATTTTCTTCTGTTACTGAAAGATTACAACCGGTTGCACCCGAATGTTTTTCTACATTACTCATACATTCCTGAAGCATTCTAAAAATAAATATTTCTTTTTCCTTTGGAATCATCCCTGAAATAGCTTCAATTTCTGAAGAATAAAATATTTCAGAACTTTTTTGAAAAGCACTTACCATATCTTCAAGAGATGTCACTAAGCCAACTTTTTCAAATTGAAATGGATGTAAACTATGCGACATTTCCCGAACTTCCTTGATGGTTTCATCTAATAAACTAGACTCGTCTGTCTGTTTGTTTTCTTTTAAAAAAAGGCTATTTTTTAATATCAATAATTTTTGTCCGACACTATCGTGTAATTCGTGTGCTACTCTGGAACGTTCCACTTCTTGTGTGTTTACAATCTGTTCGGTAAATTTCTTTTGGTCTAATTGCCTTTTCTTAGCGGTGTTTCTAGAACGGACTAAGACCACAAAACCGAATACAGAAAGAAGTCCAATCCCTCCAAAAAGCAACCATTGATTTTTGAGTTTATTTTCGGAATCTAACAGCGCAATATTGGATTCTTGAGCTTCAATTTTAAGGTCTTTTTTTTCGGTTTCGTAAATTGTTTGGTAATAGGCAAGTGTTTTTACATTCTGAATACTTGAAATAGAATCTTTAATTGAATAATATTGATTTAAATGAATATTTGCTTGATTTTTTTCTCCTATTACAATATATACATCTGCTAAAAACTTTTCGGCATTATAAATCTCTACAAAACTATCTTGATTCTTTGTTAATTGTAAATGCTCCTTACCATATTTAATGGCATTTGTATAATCTTTTCTTGCAAAAGCAATTTGTTTTAAAGCTTCTATATAGAAACGTTTATTTATTCCTTCTGTATATTCTTTTGGGTTTTTTTCAATTTCGTTTAAATATTTTTCTGCTTGAGGAAGGCTATCGGTTATTGAGTAAGCTATCACCAAATTACTCATAAAATTAGTACGACGATTTAAGGTGTATTCAGACTTTTCATTTTCTGAAAGGGCTAGTTTTAAATAAGAAATCCATGCTTTTTTATCTCCTGTCATCCTTGCATCTATAGAAGCGTTATAATAAATATCTCCCAATATTCCTTTCCGATCCATTAGTTTTGCTAACTTGATTGCTTCATTTCTTACCTTCTCTGCTTCTTTATAAAAGGCATTTTGGCTATACAAAATAGATAGTGCATTTTTAGAATTCACCATATGTAAAGTGTCTTTAACTTCGTAAAATAATTTACTCGCTTTCTGTATATTTTGTGACGCTTCAGTAAATAATCCTATTTCTGTTTTTTCAAATCCTGTTCGTAAAAGTGCCACTGCAACTCTTCTTTTATCTCCAGCTTTAAATGAAAATTCTTCAGCAATTTTATAATTAACAAGTGCTTTTTCTGTATTTCCCAAAGAAGAATAACAATCCCCACCATATAAATAAAAATTAGCAGCTACTCTATAATTATTTTTTGCTACATCTTTTACACTTTTAAAACCTTTATAGTTTAGAAAAATATCGAGCGCTTCTTTGGGTTTTGCAATAACATAACAATTATAAAAAATAAGGTCTGCTACATTTCTTGTTGCTATATTTATAGAATCTAATTCTAGCGCATAATTTATAGTGACTCTAGAAATAGAATCATATTTATAC
>JAJRQR010000152.1 GCA_024280145.1 Bacteroidota bacterium | reverse complement strand
ATATAAAACTCTTTTCCAATTCATCACCATCTTTTTATCGAAAAATATAATCTTTTTTATAAAAAAAAAGTAAGCCCCTGAAAAACCCTAACTTACATCTGAATATATTTTTTACCTTAATATATAAGCTTTTAAATTACACTTTCTAAAAACAAACAGAAACACTCTTGTTCATAAGGGCTACCATCCTTTTGTTTCGGTATAATTTACTGCTGTTTTGCTATAAAATCCTTCTAGCAAAGAAGAAACAATAGAACATTTCAATATTAATTAACGCTGAAATATTTTTAAATTGAACTACTTCTAATTCCCTTCCAAAGAAAAAATTGAATACCAGTATATTCTTATTGCGAAACACTTAAACTCGTAGTATCTTTGCAATCTAAAATTTACAAGTATGATCGCCATTACTCTACCAGACGGAAGTGTAAAGAAGTTTGAAGCAGGGATAACTCCAATGGGAGTTGCTATTAGTATTAGTGAAGGGTTTGCAAGAAATATAATTTCCGCATCATTTAACGATACGGTTATTGAAACGTCAACCCCATTAACTGAAGATGGTAGTTTGGTACTTTATACTTGGAGAGATGACAAAGGAAAACAAGCTTTTTGGCATTCGACTGCGCACATCATGGCTCAAGCTTTGGAAGAATTATATTCAGGAATAAAACTTACTATTGGACCTGCTATTGAAAACGGTTTTTACTACGATATAGATTTGGTTGACAATACTATTTCGGAAAAAGATCTTCCTTCAATTGAGGCTAAAATGACTGAAATTGCGCGCGGAAAACACGAATTCACCTTGCGCGAATCTTCAAAAGCAGACGCCTTGTCATATTATAAAAAATTAGGAAATCAATATAAAGTGGAACTTATTGAAAACCTAGAAGACGGAACTATTACTTTCTGTGACCATGCTACTTTTACCGATTTATGTCGTGGTGGTCATATTCCGAATACTGGAATTGTAAAAGCGATTAAATTAATGAGCATTGCTGGTGCTTATTGGCGGGGTGATGAAAAAAACAAACAGTTAACTAGAATCTACGGAATCAGTTTTCCGAAGCAAAAAGAATTAAAAGAATATTTAGCTTTATTAGAAGAAGCTAAAAAAAGAGATCATAGAAAGTTAGGAAAGGAATTAGAACTATTCACTTTTTCGCAAAAAGTTGGACAAGGATTGCCATTGTGGCTTCCAAAAGGCGCTGCATTGCGAGAACGATTGGAAAACTTTTTAAAGAAAGCTCAGAAAAAAGCGGGGTATGAAATGGTAATTTCTCCGCATATTGGTCATAAAGAATTATATATGACTTCTGGTCATTACGAAAAATATGGAGCGGATAGTTTTCAGCCAATTAAAACACCTAACGAAGGCGAAGAATTTTTATTAAAACCTATGAATTGTCCTCATCATTGTGAGATTTACAATTCAAAACCTTGGTCCTATAAAGATTTACCTAAGCGATTTGCTGAATTCGGAACCGTTTACAGATACGAGCAAAGTGGTGAGTTACACGGTTTAACCAGAGTTAGAGGCTTTACTCAAGATGATGCACATATATTCTGTACTCCAGATCAGTTAGATGAAGAATTTAAAAAAGTAATAGACTTGGTACTGTATGTTTTTGGATCCTTAGGATTTGAAGATTTTACAGCACAAGTTTCATTACGTGATCCTGAAAACCCTTCAAAATATATTGGAAGCGATGAAAATTGGGAGAAAGCCGAAAAAGCAATCCTAAATGCTACCATCGAAAAAGGATTAAACTATACTGTCGTAACTGGTGAAGCTGCTTTTTACGGACCAAAACTAGATTTTATGGTACGTGATGCTTTGGGCAGAAAATGGCAATTAGGAACCATTCAGGTAGATTATAACCTTCCAGAGCGTTTTGAATTAGAATATAAAGGAAGTGATAATGAAATGCACCGACCTGTAATGATTCACCGTGCTCCTTTTGGAAGTATGGAACGATTTATCGCGATTTTACTGGAACATACGGGTGGAAATTTCCCATTATGGTTAATGCCAGAACAAGTTAGTATATTGTCATTGAGCGAAAAATATGAAAAATACGCCGAAAAAGTTTTAAATGTGCTTGAAAATAACGAAATTCGCGCCCTTGTAGACAATAGAAGTGAAACTATTGGAAAGAAAATACGGGAAGCTGAAATGAACAAAATTCCGTATATGTTGATTTTAGGGGAGCAAGAAGAGAAAGACGGAACAATATCAGTTCGAAAACACAGTGAGGGAGATTTAGGCTCTATGACGATTGAAGCGTTTTCAAAGTTGATAAATGACGAAATTAGTAAGAACAAAAAAGAATTTATAGTGTAACCAGCTTGTTATTTTACAAGTACAAAATTTTATAGCCATAGCAATACGTAGAAAAAGAAGCAGAGGTCCTGCAAGGGTAATTAGAGAAGACAAACACAAAATCAATGATAAGATTCGTGCTAGAGAAGTGCGTCTTGTTGGAGAAAATGTTGAAGTTGGAGTTTATCCTATTAGCAAAGCATTAGAAATCGCAAAAGATTTAGAAGTAGATTTAGTTGAAATTTCACCAAATGCAACACCTCCTGTTTGTAAAGCCATGGACTATAAAAAGTTTGTTTACGAACAAAAAAAGCGTGAAAAAGCATTGAAGTCAAAAGCGACTAAGGTGATTATTAAAGAGATTCGTTTTGGTCCAAATACAGACGATCACGATTATCAATTTAAAAAGAAGCATGCTGAAAAGTTTTTAAGTGGAGGAGCGAAATTAAAAGCATTCGTGTTTTTTAAAGGACGTTCTATTATCTATAAAGACAAAGGTGAAATTTTACTATTACGTCTTGCTCAAGATTTGGAAGACTTTGGTAAAGTAGCACAAATGCCTAAATTGGAAGGTAAGCGAATGACGATGTTCATCGCTCCTAAAAAGACAAAGTAAATTGAATATTTATTCCTGTTAAAAGGAACATCTATATAAAGTGAAATAAATAATAAAAAAGGAAACATGCCTAAACAAAAAACAAAATCTAGTGCTAAGAAGAGATTCAGAGTAACAGGTACTGGAAAAATTAAAAGAAAGCATGCGTTTAAAAGTCACATCTTAACAAAGAAGTCTAAAAAACGTAAGCTTGCTTTAACACACGATACCGTTGTGCATAAAGCAGATGAGAGTAATGTTAAGCAAATGCTTCGATTGAAGTAATCTTAACCGGTTAAACAAAATTATAAACCCTGGAGTTAGGCTACAAAAAAAGAATTCTGAAATAATGAATCGCCTACTACAAAAAACAAATTAAATTATGCCAAGATCAGTAAATTCAGTTGCTAAAAGAGCCCGAAGAAAAAAGGTGATGAAGCAAGCCAAAGGATACTTTGGAAGACGTAAAAATGTATGGACAGTTGCTAAAAACGCTGTAGATAAAGCAATGCTTTATTCTTACAGAGACCGTCGTGCAAAGAAAAGAACTTTCCGTGCTTTATGGATTACTCGTATTAATGCGGGTGCCAGATTACACGGTATGTCTTATTCACAGTTTATGGGAAAAGTAAAAGCTAATAATATCGAATTAAACCGTAAGGTTTTAGCAGATTTAGCAATGAACCACCCAGAAGCTTTT
>JAJRQR010000151.1 GCA_024280145.1 Bacteroidota bacterium | reverse complement strand
CTTTAAATTAGTTAGTCAATAATTTCATTAACCTACAAACCATATATTTTGTTAAACTAATTAATTTCTTTTTCTTTCTGAAGAAACATTTATCAATAATAAGTGTTAATCCTGTATAAATAAAGTAAATTTGATGCTTTAAATATATATATTTTGCATCCAAACAATCTACATAATCAGTCCTATAATTTTGAGGAATTAGTTGCTTCTCACCCAGATTTAAAATCTTTTGTAATTAAAAACGTACAAGGAAACCAAACCATCGATTTTTCTAATAGCAAAGCAGTTTTACAGCTTAATAAAGCATTGTTAAAACATCATTACGCTATTGAAAACTGGGGAATTCCAGTTCATTATTTATGTCCTCCAATTCCTGGGAGAGCAGATTATCTACATTACATCAATGATTTATTAATTGAAGACAATAAAACCAATAAAATACTGGGATTAGATATTGGTGTTGGTGCCAATTGTATTTACCCAATTCTTGCTACACAAATTTATAATTGGAAAATGATAGGTTCTGATATTGATGAAAGTGCCATTATTTCCGCAAAAAGAAATGTGGAAGCTTCCGAAAGTTTAAAAAACAACATTGAAATCCGTCATCAAGATATAAACGCCAATATTTTTAAAGGGATAATAAAGGAAGGGGAATATTTTCATTTTACGATGTGTAATCCTCCTTTTCATTCCTCTGAAGAAGAAGCTACCAAAGGGACCCTTCGGAAAATTCGGAATCTTCAAAACGAAAATCAACCTTACCAAACCAAAAAAGAAATTGTTTTAAACTTTGGTGGACAAGCAAACGAACTTTGGTGTAACGGCGGCGAAGCTTTGTTCTTAAAGCGAATGATTAAGCAAAGTGTCGATTATAAAACGCAAGTAGGTTGGTTTACTTGTTTGGTTTCAAAAAAAGAAAACCTTCAGAAAATTAAAAAGCAACTCAACAAATTAAAAGCTACGCACCGAACTATCCCTATGTCACAAGGCAATAAGAAAAGTAGGTTTATTGCTTGGAAGTTTTAACAAAGTATTTGAAGAATTAAATATTTTATTTCACTACAATTAAATTACTATGAAAAACCATATTACCGTACTCCTATTTTTAATATCTTTTGTTTCTCAATCACAAGATTTATCTAAAATTTATGAAAAAGCAAATCCTGCTGTAGTTGAAATTATTACAGAAGAAAAGGTAATTGTAAGCAATGGTTCAACAACTCAAACAGGGACTTCTAGTGGTTTAGGCTCTGGGTTTATGATTTCAGATACTCAAATAATTACTGCAGCTCACGTTGTGCAAATTGCTAATAAGGTGATTGTTCGTTTTTTAGACGGAGAAGAAATTCCAGCAAATGTTATTTCATCTTTTAGTAGTGCTGACGTTGCTCTTATTGAGTTAGTTTGGCCAAGAAAAAATGCGGTTATCGTAAAATTAGGCGATTCCGACAAGGCAAAAATTGGATCAAGAGTATTTGTAGTTGGTGCTCCATTTGGTTTGGGGCATTCATTTTCTTCTGGATATGTTAGTGGATTCAAAAGAAACGTTCAAGATAAAAATCCCTTTACAAAATATGAATATATCCAAACCGATGCTTCTATCAATACTGGAAATTCTGGGGGTCCTATGTTTAATTTAGAAGGTGAAGTTATTGGTATAGTGAGTAATATATTAACTAAATCTGGTGGTTTTGAAGGTATCGGGTTTGCAACCACATCTAATCTAACAAGAAAATTATTAATAGAAAAAAAACATTTTTGGAGTGGTGCAGAATTTATACCACTTACTGGAAAATTAGCAGAAATATTTAACCTACCACAAGAAACAGGGTTTTTAGTTCAGAAAGTGGTTTTTTCTTCTGCATTAGGTATAATTGGTGTAAAAGGCGGTGATCTTAAAATGAATATAGCAGGTCAAGATATTATCGTTGGAGGAGATATCATTTTATCTTTCAATGGAATTAAAATTGAGGAATCTGATGAAACTCTTGTTAAAATTGCTTCTATTCTAGATAACCGTAACGAAAATGACCCTATTCAAGTTACCGTTTTAAGGGCTGGAAAAATCAAAGTTTTAGGAAGAATGAAATAATAATCATAGCCTATAAAGCCTTAAAAATTAAATAACTATTTATATTTTTTCTAAAAATTGTTGCATAGTTATTTTTTTATATTACTTTTGTCAACCAAATGGTTAAACTGTTTAGTTGAAATGGCAAAAACAAAAGACTCAAATACAGAAGGTAAAATATTGACTGCTGCTGAAAACATATTCCAATTAAAAGGGATGGATGGTGCACGTATGCAAGAGATTGCAGATAAAGCAGGTATCAATAAAGCAATGCTTCATTATTATTACCGAAGTAAACAATTACTTTTTGAGGCAGTTTTTAAAAAGGCCTTTTCATTGTTAGCTCCTCAATTAAATGCTATTTTAAATGATAATTGAACTATTGAAAGTAAAATTAAAAGTTTTACTTTTAGCTATATTTCATTTATTATGAAGCATCCTTATTTACCAGGGTTTATACTTCAAGAATTAAATAGAAACCCAGAATTTGTAATTAAACTTCAAGAAAACCAAGGCTTTCCAGATTTAGAAAAGTTTAAAGCTGAGGTAAATTTAGAAATAGATAATGGTATATTAAAACCTATTGAAGGGGAACAGTTGTTTATCAATGTTTTATCGTTGAGCATTTTCCCTTTTATAGCAAAACCACTTATTAAAGTGTTCTTGAAGTCTTCAGATAAAGAATATAAACAATTAATGAATGATCGTAAAACGGAAGTTTCAGATTTCATTATTAATTCAATAAAAGCATAGTTATGAAAAAAGGAATTCTATACCTCTCTCTTTTTGCTACTTCCCTCCTTTGGTCACAGCAGCAAATTAGTTTGGAAGACTGTTATAATTTAGTAGATATCAATTATCCATTAGCCAAACAAAACGCCTTATTAGAAGAGAAAAATATATTGGAATTAGAGGTAATCGACAAAGATAAATTACCGCAATTAGATTTTAATGCACAGGCCACTTATCAGTCTGATGTGATTAATATTCCTATTCCAGATTCAGGAATTGAACCGCCTAATAACGATCAATATCGTGCAACTTTATCGGTGAATCAATTAATTTATGCCGGTGGAGCAATTGATGCCAATTACAAAATGAAACAAGCTTCATTAAACACACAACAAAAGCAGGTGGAGGTTAATTTGTATCAATTAAAAAAACAAGTGAATCAGATTTACTTTTCTATTCTTCTGGTTCAAGAAAAAGATGGTCTTTTGAATAGTAAAAAAGAAATGCTTCAAGCAAAATTAAAAGAAGTAAAATCAGGTATTGAAAACGGAATGGTTTTACCAACTTCAGATAAGGTAATTGAAGCGGAATTGCTAAAAATTGAGCAACAATTTTCTGACCTAAATCAAACTAAAAAATCATTGGTTAATACATTATCATTATTGATTTCTAAAGATATTTCAAAATTGACAACCTTTCAGAATCCTGAAATTAATATTCAGTTAAATTCAACTATCAACCGACCTGAATTGGAATTATTTCAGCTTAAAAAAGATGAAATAACCTCTTCTGAAGAATTAGTTTCAAGAAAGAATTACCCAAAACTATATGGCTTTGCAACAGGCGGTTATGGTAACCCTGGATTGGACCCTTTAGACAATTCCTTTCAAGCGTTATATACAGTTGGAGTAAAATTAAACTGGAGTGTTTTTGATTGGAATAGCACAAAAAAACAAAAACAAGCCATTTCAATTAATAAAGATATTATCGATATTGAAGAGGAAACTTTTTCATTAAATACTCAAATAGAGTTGAATCAATTAGAGAACGATATTCAGAAATATTCAGATTTTATAGAAACGGATTCTAAAATTATTTCACTTAGAAATGAAGTTTTAAAATCAGCTGCATCACAACTAAAAAATGGTGTTATCACCTCGTCTGCTTACATCACCGAATTGACAAATTTGTACGAAGATGAAAATAACAGAACTACTCACCACGTACAATTACAGCTTATAAAAGCTAATTATAACATTACAAAAGGAATTTAATATGAAAAATTATAAATTAATAGTTACGACCTTATTATTATCAACATTGTTTTCTTGTAAAAATGGCAATGAAAAAGCAGATGGTTACGGAAATTTTGAAGCTACCGAAATCACAGTTTCTGCCGAGAATAACGGTAGGTTAATGCAATTCAATGTTTCTGAAGGGCAAGAACTTAAAAAAGAAGCTTTTATAGGTTATATCGACACAGTTCCATTAGCATTAAACCGTGAGCAACTTTTGGTTTCTAAACAAATAGTTGCTTCAAAATCTAAAGGTGTGCTATCTCAAATCACAGTACTGAATTCAAAACTTACAACAGCTAATATCAACAAAGCTAGAGTTCAAAATTTAATCAAAGACAATGCAGGTACTCAAAAGCAATTGGACGATGTAAATGGAGAAATTGATGTGTTAAAACAACAAATTAGAAGTGTTGAAATTCAGAATGCTCCCGTAGTAAATGAATTAAAAAGTATTGATGTACAGTTACTTCAAATTGAAGATAAAATTACCAAAAGTAAAATCACAAATCCCGTAAACGGAACCGTTTTAGTAAAGTATGCAGATCCAGATGAGATTACAGCCTTCGGAAAACCATTATATAAAATAGCCGATTTATCTACGATGCAATTACGTGTGTATGTGAGTGAACCACAACTTCCGAATATTCAAATAGGTCAAGAAGTTACTGTTAAGATTGATTCGGGAGATGATATGAAATCTTATTCCGGAAAAATAAGTTGGATTGCCTCGGAAGCGGAATTTACTCCTAAAATTATTCAAACAAAAGAAGAGCGTGTTGCCCTGGTATATGCAGTAAAAATAGATGTAATTAACGACGGAAGTCTTAAAATAGGAATGCCTGCTGAGATGTGGATAGATGGTCAGTAAACAGTTGTTAAAACAATAAAATATACTATTATGAAAAATAATTTAAGAAAAATACATCAGGAAAAAAAAGATATACAAACAGCACTTCTTAAAACAGTAGAAGAAGGTAAAGTTGTTTAATTACAAATTAAAAAAGGTAAAGTTTTAGAAGAACACGTTAGCAAAACACCAGCAATTCTAATCTGTATAAGCGGAAAAGCACTTTACAAAGAAGAATCAAGGGAAATTAAATTAAAAAAAGGTTCGTATGTAATGATAGAGCCAGATATAAAACACAAAGTAACTGCAATAAAAAAAAGCAATTTTATTCTCATCAAATAAATAAAATAAAAATGTACAAAAAACTATTAATAACCATAAGTATTGTTTCTTTAGTTTCAAGTTGTAATCAATCAAATAAAGAAGGAAAAACAGAAGCATACCAAGATACGGAAGAGGCTACCATTGCTAAAATGGGAACAACTCAGTCAAAAGATGGATATGCTTTAATGAAAGAGAATTGTTATGTGTGTCATAACCCTGAAGCAGTATCACATGATGCCATTATTGCACCTCCATTTAAAGCTGTAAAAATGCATTATATGAATAATTACGACTCAAAAGAAAGTTTTGTAACTGCAATTGTGAATTGGGTTCAAAACCCTTCCGAAGAAAATGCTTTAATGAAAGGCGCAGTAGATAAATTTAAAGTGATGCCTCCACTTCCATTAGAAGCTTCAGAAATTGAAAAAATTGCAACCTATATCTACGAAAACGATGTAGAAGAGCCTGTTTGGATGAAAGAACATATGAAAGAAATGCAAGGAAAAGGAATGATGAAAGGAAAAGGCATGGGGAAAGGGAAAGGAAAAGGAAAAGGGGAAAATAAAGGAACAAAAAACGTAAATCAACTAAAATAATAATATGAAAAAAATTAGTAAACTAATCACAGTCGTTGCAATCACATTAAACCTTTTTTCTTGTGGAAATACTTCTGAAAAGAAAGAAGTTAAAGAAGAAACCACTAAAGAAACAGAGGTCGCTACAAAAACCGAAGCAGAACAGCATAATAGCGACGAAGAATTAACATTAAACAATGGCAAACGTTGGGAAGCAAACCTCGAAACAACCGAAGGTGTAAAAATGTTACAAATGCAACTTAAAGGATTTTCAGGTAAAGAATCTGTAGAAGCCTATGCTACTTTAACAAAGGAATTAGAAACTACTTTCGCAGAAATATTTGCAAAATGCACTATGAAAGGCGAAGCACATAATCAGCTTCATAATTTCCTTAAACCGATGCTAGAATTATTTGACGGAATGAAATCTGGTGATTTAAATAATTGTAAAAAGAGTTATGATATTTTAACTAAACATTTAACCCTTTATAAAGAGTATTTTATTTAAAATGTCGAACACAAAAAAAGCATATTATTTAACAAGCATTGCTGCATTTATAGCGCTTTTTATTGGTGCGATGTCAATATTTGCAGGGACTAAAGTTTTATTAGGACTTGATACAAAACCGTATCATATTTTAGTTGGGTTACTTGTTTATAATGTTCTTTTAGGAGTTATTTCATTAATAGTTTCTTATTTAATATTTAAAAATAAATCCATTAGTAAAACTGCAACTTATTTAGTTTTAGCTAGTCATACTATTGTTTTTCTATGTTTAAAATTTATATCCGAAACTGTTGCAGCTGAAAGTATAAAAGCAATGCTATTTAGAATTTCAATTTGGATTGTCATTGTAATTTTGTCAATAGTAATTCCCAATTATTTAATTAAAAAATCAAACTGATTTGAGTATTTCTGTACAACATATTAGTAAATCGTTTAAAGATGTTTCGGCCTTAAAAGACATTTCGTTTGAAGTAAATGAAGGAGAATTATTCGGACTCATTGGTCCTGATGGTGCTGGAAAAACGACTTTATTTCGAGTTTTAACCACACTCCTATTTGCAGATGAAGGCGTAGCTACTGTTGCTGATTATGATGTGGTGGATGATTACAAAGCAATTCGTCATTCGGTAGGTTATATGCCTGGTAAATTTTCGTTATATCAAGATTTAACAGTCGAAGAAAACTTAACATTTTTTGCAACTATCTTCGGAACTACTATCGAAGAAAATTACGATTTAATAAAAGAAATTTATGTTCAGATAGAACCTTTTAAAAACCGTAGAGCAGGAGATTTATCTGGCGGAATGAAACAGAAATTAGCATTAAGCTGTGCTTTAATTCACAAACCAAAAGTGTTGTTTTTAGACGAACCAACAACGGGTGTTGATCCTGTTTCAAGAAAAGAGTTTTGGGAGATGTTAAAACGGCTTCAGAAAAAGGGAATTACCATTTTGGTGTCAACTCCTTATATGGATGAAGCTGCTCTGTGTGACCGAATTGCATTGATACAAGACGGTGAGATTTTAGAAATAGACGCTCCAGAATCAATTGTAAATAAATTTCCGAAGGTGCTTTACGATGTAAAAGCATCAAATATGTATCAGCTTATAAAAAGTTTAAAAGAATACGAACATCAATACAGTGTGTATCCTTTTGGCGAATTTGTTCATTATACAGATCAACGAAATGATTTTAAACCTGCAGAGTTAAGTAATTATTTAAAAGAAAATAATTTAAAAGAAATAACAATAACTAAAACGCCTCCAACTATTGAAGATGTTTTTATGGAATTGGCGAAGTAACTAATAAAATGTCACCTCGAGTACAGTCGAGAGGTTAATATTAATTTAAAAGATTCCTGCCGGAGTTTATCTTGAGCATAGTTGAAAGACTAGGAAAATTATGAAAAAAGAAAACGTAATAGAAGCAACTAACCTTACCAAAATATTTGGTGACTTTACCGCTGTAGACGCCATTACTTTTGAAGTTAAAAAAGGAGAGATATTCGGATTTCTTGGTGCTAATGGAGCAGGAAAAACCACGGCAATGAAAATGTTGATTGGTATTTCAATTCCTTCAGATGGAAAAGCGACTGTAGCTGGGTTTGATGTCTCCTCACATCCTGAAGATATTAAGAAAAATATTGGCTATATGAGTCAGAAGTTTGCTTTGTACGATGATTTAACCGTGCGAGAAAACATTACTTTTTTTGGCGGAATTTATGGTTTAAAACGTTCACAGATTAAAATTAAATCGGAAAAATTAATTAATAATTTAGGTTTACAGGAAGTAGCAAACGACTTGGTAGGTTCCCTCCCATTGGGTTGGAAACAAAAAATTGCTTTTTCGGTGGCTTTATTACATGATCCAAAAATCATATTTTTAGATGAACCTACGGGTGGTGTGGATCCCATAACAAGAAGACAATTCTGGGAAATGATTTATCAAACCGCACACGAAGGAACGACTGTTTTTGTAACCACTCATTATATGGATGAAGCTGAATATTGTGACCGAGTTTCTATAATGGTAAACGGGAAAATTGAGGCCTTGGATACACCAAAAAAATTAAAAGAACAGTTTGAAGTAGATAATATGAACGATGTGTTTTTGAAGTTAGCGAGAGGGTGAGAAAGACAAAGGACGAAGACATAGAAATCTGTAATGAATTCGCAAAATTGTTTTATCAGTGTTCTATAAAAAATAGATTAGTTTAAAAAAGTGTTTAAAAAAGATTCCTGCCTTCGCTGGAAATAGTATGAAAAGATTTATAGGTTTTATAAGAAAAGAGTTTTACCACATCTTCAGAGATAAGCGATCCTTGTTTATCTTGTTTGGGATGCCTATTGCTCAAATTATGCTTTTCGGTTTTGCAATTACAAACGAAATTAACAATGTGGATATTGCTATTTTCGATAAATCAAAGGATGCAACTACCGAAGAAATCATCAATAAAATAACAGCTTCCAAATATTTTAGCAATAAACAACTCATTCAAAATGAAAGCGAAATAGAAGCTGTTTTCAAAAAAGGAAAAGTGAAAGCAGTATTGGTTTTTGAAAAAGAATTTAGTAAAAAATTAATTGCGGAAAACAAGGCCACCATACAGATTATCACCGATGCTACCGATCCTAATACGGCAAATACCATTAGCAATTATACCAATTCAATTTTAATAAAATATCAACAAGAAATTAATAAAGACATCAAAATTGCCTATCAAATAATTCCTGAATCCAGAATGGTTTACAACCCTGAACTAAAAAGTGTTTTTATGTTTGTACCTGGAGTCATGACAATTATATTAATGCTAGTTTCAGCAATGATGACTTCCATTTCTATCACCAGAGAAAAGGAATTAGGCACGATGGAAATTTTATTAGTTTCACCAATAAAACCATTTCAAGTAATTATTGGTAAAGTATTTCCGTATATATTCTTATCTATCATAAATGCAATTGTAATTATACTATTAAGCATATTTGTATTTAAAATGCCTGTACAAGGAAGTTTCTTTTGCTGGGATTAGAAAGTGTATTATTTATTGTAAACGCCTTATCTTTAGGCATATTAATATCTACTATTTCAGAAACACAACAAACCGCCATGATGATTTCCTTAATGGGATTAATGCTTCCAGTAATTTTATTATCTGGGTTTATTTTTCCGATTTCGAGTATGCCTTATCCGCTGCAGGTAATAAGTCATATCATTCCTGCAAAATGGTTTATCATTATATTAAAAGGAATTATGTTGAAAGGAGTTGGTATTTCATTTATTTGGAAAGAAACATTAATATTAGTGGGGATGACTATCTTTTTTATGGGATTGAGTATTAAGAAATATAAAATTAGACTAGAATAATGAATGATTTAATGGTTGAATGATTCAATCAACCATTAATGAATTAAATCATTAATAAATTGAAAACAATATTATTTATCATACAAAAGGAATTCAAGCAAATCTTTAGAAATAAAGGAATGCTTCCTATTATATTCGTTTTACCATTGCTTCAATTGGTAATTCTTTCGAATGCAGCAACTTTTGAAGTTAAGAATATCAAATTCTCTTATTTAGATAACGACAGGACTTCCTTTTCAAGAGCTTTAATCGATAAATTTGAAGCTTCTGAATACTTTAATGTATTAGCTCATTTCAATTCAGATAAAGAAGCCAGTGCTGCAATGCTTAAAGGAGAAGTAGATGTAATTTTAGAAATTCCCCAGTATTTTGAAAGAGATTTATTAAAAGAAAAAAAGACCAATCTTTCTGTTACAATAAACGCAATAGATGGTGCTGCTGCTGGAGTTGAAAACGTGTATATCAATCAGATAGTGCAGGGTTTTAACAAAAATGCTACTTCAGAATTAGCAATGGTAAATGGAATCACTGCCATTCCAAAAACCATAGACAGCATTCCTTCATTTTGGTATAATGAAACTTTAAATTATAAAACCTATATGGTTCCGGGTATATTGGTTTTATTGGTAACGATGATTACTTTATTCTTGTCTGGAATGAACATTGTGCGGGAAAAAGAAATAGGAACATTAGAGCAAATTAACGTAACGCCAATTAAAAAACACCAATTTATTATTGGGAAATTATTTCCTTTTTGGGTAATTGGTTTTGGTTTACTAACTATTGGATTGATATTAGGAAAAGTAATTTTTGATGTTCCGATGTTGGGAAGTATTTTACTAATATATTTTTATACAGGAATCTTTCTATTAGTAATTTTAGGGATGGGCTTCTTTATTTCCAACTTTACAGATACCCAACAGCAAGCTATGTTTATCGCTTGGTTTTTTGTAGTGATTTTTATTTTAATGAGTGGGCTTTTCACTCCAATTGAAAGTATGCCAATCTGGGCGCAACAATTAACTGAGTTAAATCCAATTAAGTATTTTGTAGAAGTAATGCGTATGGTGATGCTGAAAGGTGCTTCCTTACAAGATATCCTTCCACAGTTAGCAAAAACTACTGCTTATGCTATTGTTATGAATGGTTTGGCGGTTTGGAGTTATCGTAAAACTTCCTAATAATTATTAATTAAGCATTACTTTTGTTCTACAATTATTTCTTAAAAATTAATGAAAAGAACCTACAGTCAACATTGGAAAGATTACGAATTAATCGATGCTGGAAACAATAATAAATTGGAACGTTGGGGAAATATTATTACAATCAGACCTGATAGAAATGCTTACTTCACTCCTGTCCTTTCTGAAAAGGAATGGCAACAAAAAGCCCAGTATCAATTTATTGAAAAAACAACCAATACGGGTTTTTGGAAATCACTAAAAAAGAATTTTCCTATTTCTGAAGCACAAATACCCAATTGGCAAATTGAATATCAAAAATGTATTTTTAATCTGAAACTTACCAAATTTAAACACCTTGGTATTTTTCCTGAACAACAAAACAATTGGGAATTTATTAAAAATAGGCTGCCATCTGAAAGTAAATTCTTAAACCTTTTTGCTTATACGGGCGGAGCTTCATTAATTGCCAATTCAAAAGGAGGCGATGTTTATCATTGTGATTCCGTGAAGCAAGTGATTAGTTGGGCGAAGCAAAATATGTAGAGTTCTAATCAAGAAGGAATCCATTGGGTATTAGACGATGCTTTAAAATTTGCTTCAAAAGAAGTAAAACGAGGAAAAAAATACGACGGAATTATTATGGATCCTCCAGCATTCGGAATTGGAGCAAAAAAAGAACGCTGGAAAATTGAAACTAAATTCCCCGAATTAGTAAAAGTGGCTAGCGATTTACTAAGTGATAAAGGATTTCTAATCATCAATACCTATTCTCCAAAATTAAAAGAAGAAGTAATCAAAAAAACAGTACAACAATATTTCCCAAAGAAAAATATAGAAATCAAAAAGCTTTCCCTAAAAACTACTACTGGTAAGATATTGGAATATGGGGAATTGACGAGGGTTAGCTAGGTTTCAGTTTTCAGAACGCAGTCTTCAGCAGACAGTTGTCAGTTTACTCAACTTCAATACATTAGTTTAATTATAGTTCTGTCATTGCGAGCCCCAAAAGGCGAAGCAACCTCATGAGGTATCTAAATACCATTCAAAATAATTAGTGAGAATCAGTGAAATTAGTGTCTCAAAAAACCATTACCTTCGTAATTCATGAAAGCAGCCTCCTTAAAAGAAGTAAAAACAGAACTCCAACATAAATCTCCACAAGAATTAATGGAGCTTTGTCTTCGTTTATCTCGTTTTAAAAAGGAAAACAAAGAGTTACTTACTTATTTATTATTCGCAATTAGCGATGAAGAAGGCTATATAAAAAGCATTAAAACTGCTATGGACGATGAGTTTGAAACCATCAATACCGATAGTTATTTTTATATGAGAAAGAGCATCCGTAAGATTTTACGACTTATAAAAAAATACATTCGCTATTCGCAAAACAAAGAAACCGAAGTAGAACTCCTACTCTATTTTGCTAGTAAGTTAAAGGAATTTAATCCGTCTATTTTTGACAGTAAAGCTTTGGAAAATCTTTATTTTAGGAATATAGAATTTATAAAGAAAAAAGTGTTCTTATTGCATGAAGATTTACAATATGATTATAGGTTGGAGATTGAGGAATTAGAGTTAAGCTGAAATTATTACTTAGTACTTATAAGAACACGAATATTACGGATATTTAATAATAATAAAATTCCTGCCTCCGCAGGAATTGACAATAAATAATACACAATGTTAACCATATACCACAACCCAAGATGCAGTAAATCCAGAGGCTGCAATACCATGCTAATAGATTTAGGAAAAGAAGCAAAAGTGATCAATTATATGAAAGATCATTTTACTGAAGAAAGTCTAAGTGAAGTAATTAAAAAACTCGACATCCAACCTATTAAATTAGTTCGTACCAACGAAGCAGAATGGAAAGAAAACTTTAAAGGAAAAGACCTCAGCGATCAAGATATTATTAAAGCAATGGTAAAATATCCCAAATTAATACAACGCCCAATTGTGGTGAATGGCGATAAAGCTGCTATTGGAAGACCTTTAGAAGCGATACAAGCAATATTGTAAACAAAAAAAGGGACACTAATTAAAGTATCCCTAAATATTATATTAAATAAAGCTTTATTAAGCTTCGTTTTTCTTTGCTTCACGTTTTAATTTCCATCTTTCATATAAAGAACCACCAATCCAATAAGGTAAAATTGATACTAAAAATATCATTAACCAAAATCCTATCGTAACAATGGTCATAAATGCTAAAAATCCTAAATATTGACTAAAATCAAACATAATAAATTGTATTTTTTTCGATGTGTCAAATATACTATGCTTTTTTTATAAAAAACAAGAAATATTTTAATTTATTAACAGGAATTAAACATTTTTAAAGTAGCCATAAATTGGTTGTTTTCGTACCTTTGTAGCTCTTCAAAAACACAATTATGGACTACAGAATTGAAAAAGACACGTTAGGCGAGGTTAAAGTACCAGCCGACAAACTTTGGGGTGCGCAAACAGAGCGCTCTCGTAATAATTTTAAAATTGGAGCTGCTGCTTCAATGCCTTTAGAAATAGTATATGGCTTTGCTTATTTAAAGAAATCTGCTGCTTATAGCAACTGCGAATTAGGCGTTCTTTCCGAAGAAAAAAGAGATTTAATAGCTGCTGTTTGTGATGAAATATTAACTGGAATGCACGATGATCAATTTCCATTGGTGGTTTGGCAAACAGGAAGCGGAACACAAAGCAATATGAATTTGAATGAAGTAATTGCACATCGTGCGCACCAACTTGCTGGTAAAGTAATAGGTGAAGGCGAAAAAACATTAACACCAAACGATGATGTTAATAAATCGCAATCTTCAAACGATACATTTCCAACAGGAATGCACATTGCTGCATATAAAAAACTAATAGAAGTTACTATTCCTGGAGTAAAACAATTACAACAGTCTTTAACAAATAAAGCAACTGATTTTAAAAATGTAGTGAAAATTGGACGTACGCATTTAATGGATGCGACTCCTTTAACTTTAGGACAAGAGTTTGGCGGATACGCTTCACAACTTAAACACGGCATTAAAGCTTTAGAGAATACACTTACTCACCTTTCCGAATTAGCTTTAGGAGGAACCGCAGTAGGAACTGGCATTAACACCCCAAAAGGATATGCTGAAAATGTTGCTTCTTATATCGCAAAATTTACTGGGTTTCCTTTTATAACTGCAGAAAATAAATTTGAAGCACTGGCTGCTCACGATGCTATTGTAGAATCCCATGGAGCTTTAAAGCAGTTAGCAGTTTCTTTAAATAAAATTGCAAATGATATAAGAATGTTAGCAAGTGGGCCTCGAAGTGGAATTGGAGAAATTACCATTCCAGCTAACGAACCAGGATCCTCTATTATGCCTGGAAAAGTAAATCCTACTCAAGCAGAGGCATTAACTATGGTTTGTGCTCAAGTTATAGGAAATGATGTTGCAATAGCCATTGGTGGTATGCAAGGTCATTATGAATTGAATGTTTTTAAACCTGTTATGGCTGTCAATTTCTTACAATCGGCTCAATTAATTGGTGATGCTTGCACTTCTTTTGAGAAAAACTGTGTAGCAGGAATCGAGCCTAATTATGAAGTGATTAAAACTCAATTAAACAATTCCTTAATGTTAGTTACTGCTTTAAATCCTAAAATAGGATATTATAAAGCTGCTGAAATCGCTAACACTGCTCATAAAAACGGAACAACATTAAAAATTGAAGCGGTAAGATTGGGCTACCTTACTGAAGAAGAATTTGATCAATGGGTAAAACCAGAAAACATGGTTGGAGATAATTAATTTATAAATATTTTTATTCGTTTTATTAAAGGCTGCTATACCAAGCAGCCTTTTTTGGTTTCAAAAACACCGATTAAATGCAATTTTATTGGTTAAAGTGTAATATAATTGTATATTGGTCTTCCCAAATGATTAAAACTTACTTATTATGAAACGACAATTACTGCCCCTGCTTCTATGTCTTTTTGTTACATTATCAGCAATGAGTTTTGGCTCTAGCTCTAATAATGAATCAAAGCAATTATCAAGCAAAAACACTGTTTATCAACTATTTAACGAATTAAATTTTAAAGATGATTCTAATACAAATAAAGTAATAAATTCATCTTTTGTATTTAGTAATGGACTTAACAAAAATAGTTTTTATCAATACTATTCTGAAAATTCTTTTGGTGGAGGAATTTCTTTGAATAAGGAATTTTCCTACAATTTCATAGATAATTCATACATTTCATCAACTGTAAATTTCAGCCCTATTCATTTTCAAGGAAATTTATTTAATCAAGGATTGTTTTACGGATTTGCATTAACTATCATATTATTAAATTTAGTTTGTTATTTTGTTTTTGATGAAAAACTATTTGTAACATTCTCAGCATCAGTTGCAGCAATTACAATTGTATTATTCTTTTCAGAAGGGTTATTTTCTTTAATTGGAATTGATAGTATTATTAATAATCAATTAATCCAATCTTCTTTACTTCTTATATCCATAGGAATCAGCACCTATTTTGCTAATAAATTTCTAACAATCAAAGAGTTTTACCATAAAACAGTTCATTTAACAATTCCTCTTTTTGGAATTTCAACACTATTAATAATTTTTGCTTGGATTACTAATAATTCATTAATCGCTAATATCTCAAATGGTATCATGTTTGGTATTTTAAGCTTGTATTTCTTAATGGGGGTATTGCTTTTCAGTAAAAAGAATTATGCGAAATTTTATGTAATCGGAACCGTTATACCGCTTTTATTTTCAATTGACTTTTTTGTTTTAAAACCTTTTGGAATTGATTTTCTATTTACGGAAACTGTTCATTTAAAAGTTGCAGTGTTATTTGAGGTACTAATCCTCTCCTACGCAATTTTGTATAGAATGCAAGCTGTAAAAGAAGAAGGTGAATTAAGACAAACAGAAATGAGAATATTTCTTAAAAGACAAGATGTTATGAGTAGAAATAAAGTAGAAGAATTAATAGAAGATGTATATTTAGAAAACTTAATTATGCAATACGATTTAGATGGACTTGAAATAAAATTACTTCAATATATTTCTGAAGGAAAAACAAATACCAAAATAGCTCGTAAACTTAAACTTTCAGAACCTGAAGTTGTTGATTTCACTAAAGAGCTTTATCAAAAGCTAGAAATTAGCGAACACATACAAGAAGATTATAGAATGGTGGATAGTCAACCTGACTATATCTATAATTAAAATTTAATACTTAAACTAAAAGCTAAGGGTAAGTTCTAAAAGACTTACCTTTTTTTTGTATAATATTTTCGGTATTTAAAATATGCAAATGCAGCCAATACAAAAACAAAAGCCACAGAATACTTAACAAAGTCAGGAGTAACAGGCATGTCACCACTTGCATAAGAGTGCAATCCAACTAGGTAGAAATTCACACCAAAATAAGTCATTATAATAGAGGCGAAAGCCACCACAGCAGCAAAATTAAAGCTCCACTTCCCTCTTAATCCAGGTACCAATCGCATATGAACGACAAAGGCGTAAATCATAATACTTATTAATGCCCACGTTTCTTTTGGATCCCAACCCCAATAACGTCCCCAACTTTCATTAGCCCATTGTCCTCCTAAAAAGTTTCCAATAGCCAACATTACCAAACCAACGGTTAAGGCCATTTCGGTAATAATAGTTAGTTCTTTTATGTTCAAATCCATTTTCTTAAAATTCTCCTTATTGGTCATTACCATTAATAATAGAGAAGTCAATCCTAAGATCATTCCTAAAGTGAAGGGTCCATAACTTGCAACAATAATTGCAACGTGAATCATCAGCCAATAACTATCCAATACTGGAGAAAGGTTGGCAATTTCGGGATCTATCCAATTTAAGTGAGCTACCCATAAAATAATGGAAGCAACAAATGCAGTAGATGCAATGGTAATATCACTTCTTCTTCCTAATGTTAATCCAAATAAAACCGTTGCCCAACCCACGTAAATAATAGATTCGTAGGCATTACTCCAAGGTGCGTGTCCGCTAATATACCATCTGGCAATCAGCCCAACAGTTAATACTATAAAGAGTATCCAAATAATAGCTTTACTAGATTTAATAAGAAAATTAATGACTTTATTTTCATTGAATATCTGAATGATAATAAACACGAACATCAACATTCCGAACATCGCAAAGTATTTGTAAAGCTTATTAAAAACATCAATTTTATTATATAAAACTTCCGTATTTATTTTACTTTCTGAAGGCATTACATCAGCTCCAAATTTTTTCTGAAACATAGTTATTCCTTCTAACAACTCTTCTGAAGTTTTATAATCTCCTGTTTCTCGTGACTTCTGAAGGGTTTCAAAATAATAAGGAAGAATGTTTTTTACAAAAGCAGAATCTTTTTCTTGATAATGAACTTGGTCCAATTCAGGATAAGAAACCCAACGGTTATTAGCATCGTCTGGAATTGGGAAAACTTTAAAAATACCTCCACTTAAAGCTTCATTTAATAAATAAAAGTTTTCGTAGGCTTTCATAAAGTCCTTTTGAAACTGATTTTTATTATTAGTTTTTGAAGCTTCTTCAATATAAGGTCCTAATTTATTTCTTCCATTCTCATCAATTAAATCCATTAATGAAAATCGCGTTGCATCTTTTGAAACTCCAATAATCTCACGAATACTATCATTTCCTCGTTTTAAATACATAATAGGAACCTCTAACCATAAACGTGGAAATTCTACCATCGATAAAAACACTTGATTGGCATCCAAACCTTCGTAAGTATCGCTATGACTAATTCTACGCAATAACTCGCTTGAAAATGTGTTTACTGGCTTCATACGTCCATTATCTTGTAAAACCAAATGCGCAAACTTTAAAGCGTGTTCTTTACTAACTGCATTTGCGATGATAATAGAGTCTAATTTTTGTTTTGATATTTTGCTCCTATGTGAAGTAGTTTCTTGTGCAATTCCTGATAAAGAAAGCATCAGAATTAATATGGTTATCAATGTAGCTTTCTTTTCCTTTATTTTCTTCAACATTTCTCTAAGGTCTGAAAAACGGGTGTTTCTATCAAATAAAACCGCTAATAATCCTAGGTATAACAAGCCATAACCAATATAAGTAATCCAAGTTCCCCAAAAATCGTGATTTACAGAAAGTACAGTTCCTTTTTCATCTGGATCAAATGATGATTGAAAAAACCGATAGCCTTGTTCATCTAAAATATGGTTCATAAAAATTTCGTAATCGTAAAATTCCGTTTCTGTTTTATTAACGGTGACTTTACTTTTAAAAGCAGAATAATTTTTTTCGGTTCCCGGATATTTATCGGCAATAAATTCATTTAAGGTAATACTAAAAGGAAGCTTATACTCTCTAGAACCAAAGGCTAAATAAACCTTCAACCCTCCTACTTCGGCTAAAACTGGAGTTCTGGCAACCCCTTGTCCGCCTAGAATTGAAACTTCTTTTGTTTCTCCTTTTGAGCTCACTTCAACCATCAAAGCACTCATATCGGTTGGTTCGGATTTTGGTGCTTTAATAATTCCAAATTCTCCTTCCATAACGGGTTCAGGAATTACAAATGCCATTCCTGCAACTTGATATAATGAACGTAAATTTAAAGACTGTAGCGTGTCTTTTACCAACATTCCTTTTTCTTGGTCTGCCATTCGCATCCATTGCCCTTCAAAAGGAGATGAAATGGTATAGGCTCCGTTTTCAAATCCTAAATTAATAGCTCCTTCTGTTGGATTATTTAATGAAATTAACACATTATGAATATCCAATACATCGCCATCACCAATCCAATGATCGTGGCGTTCTCCTCCTCCTGCTTCCACAATTTTCAAG
>JAJRQR010000150.1 GCA_024280145.1 Bacteroidota bacterium | reverse complement strand
AGATTCTGCCGCTTTTTCACAGGAATCTAAAATGGAGTGATCTTGAGATTTGATGGTATGAAACCCTTTTTTATCCACCGAATTTAGCAGCACTGTTTTTCCGTCTTTTTTAGACATCTGAAACTGTGCCGGAGCAAATTCCACACAGTAATTACAACCAATGCATTTTTTTCTTTGAAGGGTGATTACAATCATTACTTTTTTCTATCCCCTTGAGAGGATTATAGGGGTATTTTTTATTGCTTCGGCTCCGCTCAGCTACCAAATACGTACCCTGAGCTGAGTCGAAGGGTTAAATAATTTAATTATTTTACAGTTTCTTCCGTCAATACAATTTTATACAATTTATCGGAAGGTCGAATTCTAAATTCCAACGGAATGGTAACGGAGTCTCCTTTTTTAGCAGTTTCAGAAACCACATCGTTTACCATCATTTCAGTTAATTCAAACTCTTCTACTCCTGTGGTAGGTCCAGTTATTAAAATGGTATCTCCCACGTTTAAATCGAATGCTTCAATTTTAAATTCGCCAATTTTACTTTTCGGAAAGTAGTGCATTCCTTTTCCTAAATATAGTTTCTTTTGGGTTGCTTTACTTCCGTCCACATCGCTCCATTCTCCTAACTTCTGACCTAAATAATAACCGCTCCAAAAACCACGATTATATACCTTACTTAGTTCGGTCATCCAACCTTTAACTTTATCTTGATTGAAATCTCCTTCATAATAAGCATCAATTGCTTCTCTATAGGTAGCAATCACTTTTGCAACATATTCTGGAGCACGACCTCTACCTTCAATTTTTAAAACTTTAATTCCGGTGTCGATTACTTGATCTAGAAAATCCAAGGTACATAAATCTTTTGGGGACATAATATATTCGTTGTCCAACTCCATTTCAATCCCGGTATCTTGATCGATAACCGTATATTTTTTTCTGCAATTTTGCTTACAAGCACCTCTATTTGCGGAAGAATTATAAGCATGTAAACTCATATAACACTTCCCTGAAACTGCCATACATAAAGCTCCATGACCAAATATTTCAATTTCAACTAGCTCTCCTCCTGGTCCTTTAATTTGTTCTTTTTCAATTTGCTCACAAATCTTTTTTACTTGTCGAAGACTTAATTCTCTACTCATTACCATAGTATCAGCAAACATGGCGTAGAATTTTACCGTTTCAATATTGGTAATATTGATTTGTGTAGAAATATGAATTTCCATCCCAATTTGACGAGCATAGGAAATCACTGCTTGATCCATCACAATCACCGCCGTAATATTGGCTTCTTTTGCAGCATCCAATAAAGTTTTTATAATGGTTAAATCGTGATCGTAAATAATCGTATTTAATGTAAGATAGGTACGAACGTTTCTTTCTTCACAACGTCTTACAATTTCCGGAAGGTCTTCAATCGTAAAATTAATACTCGCACGAGCACGCATATTTAATTGATCCACGCCAAAATACACAGAATCAGCACCGTTGGCAATTGCAGCTTGTAATGATTCAAAGCTACCTGCTGGTGCCATTAATTCTATTTTTCCTGATTCAGTCATAATTTTCCTTTGCTTTTTTTTGGGGCTGCAAATATAAGAATATGTGTGAGTTAATTCATTGAAATATGACATATATCATATTTTGGGAGTTCTTCATTATTTATTTTTGACCTATTAAAGACTAATTAGTCTTATTTTAATTAATTAAAAACTAATCATATGCTATCTAAAAAACAAGCACGCGCTTTTTTTCTCGGAGGTACGCTGGTCACATTCCTAATATTTATTGGACTAACCGTGTATTCTTTAAGTGAAGCGCAAGATCAAACAAATTATGAGAACATTACAGAGCAAGTAGTTCGGGGTAAAAACTTATGGGATTCCAACAACTGTATGGGATGTCATACTTTATTAGGTGAAGGTGGCTATTACGCTCCAGAGCTTACAAAAGTGGTTGAACGAAGAGGCGAAGGGTACATTAAAGCTGTACTTATGACTCCTAATCCTTGGGAACCAAATGGAAGAAAAATGGTTGCTTATGGATTTTCTAAAGAGGAAGCAGACGATTTAATTGCTTTCTTTAATTGGATAGGCGAAATAGACCTTAACGGTTTCGAAACGGTAATTTCTCCATTAGCAAAAGATAAAAACTAACAAATAAAATATAATTATGAAATATAAATCACAAAAAGTAGCCTATTGGTTCTTTGCTTTATCAATGTTGTTGTTTGTTCTTCAACTTGTTTATGGCTTCATCATGGGCTTTGCACACGCGGGATTTGACGGTTTACACGAAATCATCCCATTCAACACAGCAAAAGCAGTTCACTTAAATCTTTTAGTAGTTTGGTTACTATCTGGTTTTATGGGTGCCGCTTATTATATTATTCCTGAAGAAGCACAACACGAATTGGTAAGTGTTAAATTGGCCTATGTTCAGTTAATTTCACTTGCATTAGTAGGAGTTGCAGCCATCATTGGGTTTCACTTTAATATCTGGGAAGGAAGAAAATTTTTAGAAATTCCTAGAGGATTAGATTATTTGGTAGTTGTGAATGTTTTATTATTCTTAGGAATCATTTTACTTACCTTATATAAAGGAAAAAGAAGAACAACCACAGCATTAGTACTTTCTATGGGACTTCTTTTTGCTGCCTTATTATACTTACCGGGAATGCTTCCTTTTGATAGTCAAGTAATGGATTCATTTTTTAGATGGTGGGTAGTTCACTTATGGGTAGAAGGTGTATGGGAATTAATTATGGGAGGTATCTTATCCTTCTTATTAATCAAACTTACCGGAGTTGATAGAGAAGTTATTGAAAAATGGTTATACGTAATCGTTGGACTTACTTTCTTATCAGGAATCTTGGGAACAGGTCACCATTACTACTACATTGGAGTGAATAAAATTTGGCTTATCGTAGGTGGAATCTTTTCAGCACTAGAGCCTTTAGCTTTCTTAGCAATGGCATTATTTGCGGTAAATATGTACCGAAAAGGAGAGAAAAAACATCCAAATAAAATTGCTTTATTCTGGACTTTAGGTTCAGCAATTGTATCGTTTGTTGGAGCTGGTTTATTAGGTTTTGCACATACATTACCACAAACCAATCTTTATACTCACGGAACTTTAGTAACTGCAATGCACGGTCACTTAGCTTTCTGGGGAGCTGATGCGATGATTGTTTTAGCAATTATCAGTTATGCTTTACCAAACTTAACAGGAAGAAAACTATATGACGGAGGTAGAGGAAGAGCAGCTTTCTGGATGTCAAACATAGGAATGGTTGGAATGACCGTTGCCTTTGGTGTTGCAGGTGTTGCTCAAGTGTATTTGGAACGTATTATGAAAATGGATTTTATGGAAGTGCAGTTAATGACCGAAATTCATTTCTATGTTCTCATCATTTGTGCGACTTTATTTACAACAGGAATTATATTATACATCATCGATTTTGTAAAATATGGACAACCTACAGATGAAGCTTTAGAAAGTAATAACCAATAAAAACAATAAATAAATAGCGCTTTGAAATAAGTCAAACCAACCAAATAGACTTCAAAGTAATAGTATTAAAATTCTATGAAGAAATGATCTTAACCTCATCATTTCTTCATAGAAAAATGAAACCTTAACTAACTATAAAACCTAAAAAAATGAAAACCTTAAAATTAAATGCAACCCTGCTATTGGGTGTTGTACTGGCAACATCTAGCCTATTTGTAAGTTGTAAATCTGATAAAAAAGAAGATCCTTACGCTAAAAAAACTCCAATAATAGAAGAAACCACAAATGGTATCGCAATCACAGATGCCGAAATGGAACAAGGAAGTGCAATTTTCTTCGACCGTTGTGCTGGATGCCACGGTTCTAGTAGAAAAGGAGCAACTGGACCTCACTTATTACCAGTAAAACCCGAAGGAAGTGACAAACCAGGAACCTTAGAATTTGGAGCCGATGGATTAAAAGCGTTTATCAATAATGGTACCGCTGCTGGAATGCCTGAATGGAAAGGAATTTTAACTGAAGAAGAGATAGAATTAATGACTCGCTTCTTACAAGTAGATCCACCCGCAATTCCACCATACGAAATGGATGAAATGACTGCCTCTTGGAAGTTAATTATTCCCGTTGCTGAAAGACCAACAAAACCGCAACACAATAGAAACATTGATAATTACTTCGGGGTTATTATGAGAGATGCTGGTAAAGTTGCTATTATTGATGGTGATACTAAAAAAGAATTGGCTGTATTAAAAACGGGGTTTGCAGTACATATTCTTAGAACATCTTCTTCTAGTAGATATATCTATTCTGTGGGTAGAGATGGAAGAATTACTATGATAGATACTTATACAGATGTTCCTTCTGTTGTAGCTGAAGTAAAAGGTGGTTTTGATGCTCGTTCCGTAGAAGTTTCAAAATTTAAAGGATATGAAGATAAATATTTAGTGTTTGGTGGTTATAGCCCAAGTCATATTGCAATTTTTGACGCACAAACATTAGAGCCTTTAAGTATCACTCCTACTGCAGGAAACGCTTGTGATGGAGATAAAGAATATATTGAAGAAGCACGTGTGGCTTCTATCGTTGCTTCACATACAGATCCTGTTTGGATATGTAATATCAAAGAAAGAGGTATCGTTGCAATCGTAGATTATACAGATCCTAGAAACCCAAAAATTACTGAAATTCCCGCTGCTAGATTTTTACACGATGGTGGTTGGGATTCAACAGGACATTATTTCTTAGTTGCTGCCAATGCAAGTAATAAAATTGTTGTGATTGATGTACCAAACAAAAAATTGGTAAAAATTATTGAAACAGGAAAAATGCCTCATCCCGGTAGAGGAACTAATATTAAAAATAAATTAGGAAACCTTTGGGTAACGTCTCACTTAGGAGAAAACAAACTGTCTTTTATAAAAACCAATCCTGGTGAAGGACAATGGACTGTTGTTAAGGAAATAAAAGCAACTGGAAACGGTGGTGGTGCATTATTTGTAAAATCACATCCAAAATCGAAACACTTATGGGTTGATAGAACTTTAAATCCTGATGCTAAATTAAATTCTTCGGTAGATGTTTTTGATACTGATACTTTAGAATTGGTTGCCAACATTCCTGCTCCAGAAGGAGTTGATGGTAGAGCAGTACATTTTGAATACAACAAAGCAGGAAACGAAGTTTGGGTTTCCTACTTTATGGGAAAAAAGAGTGCTATTGTAATCTACAACGATAAAACGCTTAAAGTGAAGCAAATTATTCAAGGAGACTGGGT
>JAJRQR010000149.1 GCA_024280145.1 Bacteroidota bacterium | reverse complement strand
TTTTCCAATCGAATTTAAAAAAATCGACTAAATTTCCAGCACCACCTATGGCGCAAATAGTTTCTAAGTTGGAAGAAACTCCAAATTTCTTTCCGAAGAAAAAAAGAAGAAACATCACCAAAGTAATTAACGGACCGGCAATATACCAAGGCCAAGGTTCTAGTATAAATTCCATAAGTGCTTATTAATTAGTGCTTAAATATACCTATGTAACATAGGTTGCATAGTAACATTTGTTACATAGCAAATATGATTTTAAAAAAAGATAAAAATGTATTTTTTGTTTAAAACTCAAAAAACATTCTGATTATTAGGCAGTTATTGGAATGAATGGTAAGTTGAACATAAAATATTAAAGTGAAATTATTTTAATATTATTTCGGTTCAATTTAATTTTCCCTTGGTTTTCAAGTTTCTTTAAAAGTCTAGAAATTACAACTCGTGAAGTATGGAGTTCGTAAGCAATTTCTTGATGTGTACTATAAATAGTATCGTAATTATTAATTTTTGACTTATCGCGAAGGTACTTTAACAATCGTTCATCCATTTTTAGAAAGGCGATACTATCGATGGTTTCTAACATTTCCATCAAACGATTGTGATAGCTTTCAAAAACAAAATTGCGCCAAGATTTATATTTTCCAGTCCATTCTTCCATTTTTTCAATAGGAATCATAATAAGTTTTGTGGGTAATTCTGCGATGGCTCTAATTTCACTTTTTGTGTTTCCGAGGCAACAAGTAAGCGTCATTGCACAAGTGTCACCACTTTCAAGAAAATACAAAAGTAATTCATCACCATCATCGTCATCGCGCATAATTTTAATAGCGCCACTTATTAATAAAGGCATTGATTTTATATAATTACCAATTTCGATAAGACGATACCCTTCTGGAACATCTTTATAAGTTCCAAATTGATTTATTTCATCGAGTAGGGCATCTTCAAAAAGATTTCCGTAGCTGTTTTTTAAATCCTGAATCATATTGTAAATCTACAACCTTTTCTTTAAAATTCCTTTATCGTATTTTACAAAGAAGTTGATCCAAATAATTTTTGACAAGGCATAAAACCAAGGAGATAATATGGCTAGAGAAGCAAAGATTGCAATTAATATAGTTTTTGGGCCAGCATTTGGAATCAATAAATAAGTAAGAACACCAACAACTACAAATAAAGCAACACCCAAAGCATAAGTAACATAATAGGATCCGTGATAAAAACTAGGTTCTATATTGTATTTTAATTTACACTCTGAACATTCCTCTTTAACTCTTCCCATAGTTGAGAATTTATAAGGATGTCCTTTATAGAAATCACCTTCATGACACCTTGGGCATTTCATTCTGAAAATACTATAGAGTTTATTTCCTTTACCTAACATTTGGTTGAAATTTCAGCAAATATATATTTAGCGGTAGTTATTTCTTGTAACAATGGTTACTAAAAAAACAAGAGTTGACAATTAAGTCAACTCTTGTTAAATATTTTTTTAGAATTTTTATTATTCAATTAATAATTTTTTAGTTGTAATATTATTATCAATTTTTATTCTAATAAAATATAGTCCACTACTATAATTTGATACATTAATAGAAAGTTCTTCATTTCCGTTGATTGGAGATTTTTCAATTTCTCCAACAATTTGCCCTAGACTATTAACAATATTAATTTCAAAATAACTCCCAATATTAGAATCAAATTTTATAAAAACTTTTTCTGCACTTGGATTAGGATAAAGTGAAATACCCGATAAATCATTGTCTATTACTCCTAAAGTTTCAGCAAAAACATTAATATTATCTATTAATGTACTGTTGCCATAACCGTTAATATTTACAAATTTGAAAAGCACATTTTCACCTTCAAAAGGAGTTAAATCTATTATTTCTGTTCGCCAATCATTAGCTGAATTTGGTGTCCAGTTTGAAGTAATATAACCCCCTACAGTTGATAAATCTAATCCATCTTTTTCATAAATTGTTGTAAATGTATCTCCACAATTTATTGAAATATCTACTCTAAAAGCATCTGAAAAGGAGACTGAATATTGTGCTTTTGCTAAATCAAAAGATAATGAAGGGACAGTTGTATTACTTAAATCAAATATTTCTGTTTGGATACTATCTTCTTGTCCTGGAGCATTATAAGAAAAATTATCAATAAAAGCCGTCACACTTGCATTACCATCAATACCAGTAATACCTGTTCTTTCAACCCAAGTTGTGTTGCCATCTAAGTTTCCTATAACCCATCCCAAAGGAGGCATTCCATTTGTTTCAAAATCTTCCTCAAAATTTAATGCAGTTGCTTGCGTAACAGCATAAAAATCTAAAGTTGATTCATCGTTAGAAGGGTTTAAATCTCCTGAAAGTTCAACTCTAACAACCAGTGTATATTCTCCTTCTGTAGTAATATCCACTTCTGTTGCAAAGTCAAAAACATCTTGTTGTCCAGAATTTAATGTGCCAGTATATATTTCTTCAACAATAGGCTCACTATCTATTTGGTAGGAAATAATAAAATTACTTTGACTATTTATTCCTGAGTTTCTAATTGTTGCTGAAATAATCGCTGGTGTTGCATCACAAACAAAATTAAAATCATTTGAATCATTATTAATATTTACTAAAGATAAATCATCAGCTAAAGAACAATTTACAAGACCTCCAGGATGATAAATAGCTATTGTTCTTCTACTTTCCCAACCCTCAGTATTGTTTTTAGCTATAACCGCTGCCCAAATTTCATCATTAGGATTTGTAATAGAATATGTGAATGAAGGAGTAGCAGAATTTCCAATTAAATCCATGTAAGTGCTTCCTAAAATATAAAAATCATAAGATTCCGCATCTTGTACGGGACTCCAAGAAAAAGTAGCTTCATTTGGACAGATTTGTGAAGCCTCCACATTCGTTGCTAAACTAGCGATAGAAAATACACCATCACTTTCGTCTGAAAAAGCACCACTTGTAACTCTAACAAGTGCTTCTCCAGTAACTGAATTTGGAATTGACCAAGCATAGTTATAAGTTGTAGAACTTACAGTTGTAATTGTGTTCCAAGAACCACCATTATCAGTTGAATATTCTAGTATAAAATCATCAGTTGTATTTATAGCATCCCAATGTAAGGATTCTGTTTCACCAGGAGCAAAAGATTCACCTGCGTTTGGATATGTCATAGTTAATTCATTCGAGATAATTTCATAAACCACAAAATATTCTTGTGGCCCCGAAGGAACATTAAACCCGGTAATATCAATATCATAATCTCCAGAAATAGGGTTATTAAGTAATACTTGTTCCATATTATTTAAATGGTCAGGTCCTAATGTTGCGGGTAAATTTAATGTTGTTGCATTAGGAGTTGGATCTAAAATCCATGGTTCGTGAGTTCCAGATGAAGGATCAGTAACAATTAAATCCAAATCATTAACAAGTGCAGGACTTGCTCCTGGTGCAGCAGCAGGGTCGCTCCAATATACCATAAATCGCACTTGAGTAGTTCCAGAAGGAATATTAATTGTGTGATTGTTTGTGTTTCCTTGTGATATATTATCTGAAAGATATCTACCGTCTTCTAGTAAGGTTCCTGCTCTTAATGCATTTACAATTCCCCACCCAAATTTGTAGTCCGGGCCAATATTTCCAGCTTCATTAGCTGTGTTAAGTAATGCAGCTTTAATTAATGCTGACTGTGGTAATGTGCCACCATTTGCATCGCCATAAACTTCATATAATTGTGCTGAAATTCCAGCGATACCCGGAGCAGCTCCAGAAGTTCCTCCAAAACTTTGATATTGGTTGTTTTCTGTAGTTGAATTTTGATTTTGTCCATTTGCAGCAATGTCTGGTTTTATTCTACCATCATGTGCTGGACCTCTACTACTTGAATTTACCAAACTTCCGTCAAAGAAAACATTTGCTGTTGCAATTACATTTTCCCTTGTTTATGACCTCCAGTAATATTTCCCCATTGATCACCTGCTCCATAACCACAGTTATTATTATTAGAATTTCCTGCTGAAAATACATGTAAAAGAGTTGGGATATCTCTTGTTTGGGTGTCTACGGTTTGTGTTATTGTAGTATAACCATCATTACAACCGTTACTATATGAAGAGTTTGTAATTTGAACATCTCCATTATTGATATAAGTTTGTGTTGCTGAATCTAAAAAATTTGAAGCATAATTTACGACAAACACATTAGAACCTGCTGCCATACCTCTCATTGAAGGATCTAAATTTCCTGCTCCCGCCATAATACCTCCAACACCATCACCGTGAGTTTGCCCTGTTCCAGAAGCCATAGAATTATCTATCCTTCCTTGAAAATCAATATGAGGACCAACAATACCATCATCTCTCACCATTACACCAATACCAGCTCCTGTATAATTTCTTCCAGCTCCCGTTTGTGTATCTAAATTACTTGATCTATGTAAACTTCTTCCACGAGTATCATCCTTTATTGAAGGAGCAACAAGAACTTCAACCCATTTTACATAAGGTAAATTAGATAAATCTTCTAAACAATTATTAGGTATAGAAAGGTCAATATTATTAGACCCTTTATATTGTTGTTTAACTGAAATTTGTTTTCTAGCTAAATCATTTATTACATAATCTACCGATACATATTTATGAAACTGAAGTGTTACCAAAATATTATCTCCTTCAGAAGCCCAGTCACCAATAATTCCATTTTTTAGATTAGGGCTCAATTTATATTGCCCGTCTACAGGTACTATAGAACGTACACCACTATTTTTCAAAAATTCAATTGAAGTTGAATTTGGGAAGTAAAATAAATAAGTTTTATTTGGAATGTACTCAATAAGTTCAAGCTCATTAGCCCTAAAACTATTTTGAATATCTTGAACAGGAGTTTCAAAAAACTGAACCCATCCTATATATCCGTTATTTATACGAGATGATTCTGGCATTTGACCCCATTGAAATGTTTCTATATTTTCAGGTATTTCAATTGTTTCATCTTGTAACTGAATACCGTATTCAGTTTGACCAAAAGAATTTGAAAAAAATAAAATCGTTAAGATTGAAAATAACCATTTTAATTTTGTGATAATTCGTTTCATAATTGCAGTTTTAAGTTATAGCTTAATGCTTATAAAGCATCAAATATATCTATTTACAATTATAAATCTTTATAAGATTAATAAAATTCATTTACCGAAGAATTTAGATTAGTCTACAATTTCGGTCTTAGAAAGTTTCATTTTTGTATTTTCCCTTGCAATTGTCACAGTTTTTGAAAAGCCTTTGTTTTTATACACATATTCAATTTTTGTAATTACATTCTCTTTTCTAGAAATCTGTAATTCGCTTATCCAAGAATTTTTTTGAAGCCTTTTTTCTTTAACAATTTGAAATTCTTTTCCTTTTGAAGAAGGAAAAACAAACTCTTTCGGTAATTTATAAAGTTGTTGGGCGATATTAAAAGCTTCGTTCCACACTGCTTCTGGAAGGATTAATGTTTCCGTATTTGTTGGCTTGCTTGCTGTGCCACCAACCGTTTCTGTGTAAATTACCTTTGGGAAATTTTCTTTTAATTCTTCTGCATACCGTTTTGTAGAAATCCCATTTTCTGGTGGGAAGTATTTGGAAAGAAAACCATTAAAAGCAAATCCTTTTTTCTGATTATATTCAATTTCATTCATTCCTCCTTTAATTTCACCCACTTTCATGGTGTTGTTTTTTTCTGAAGTAATCACTTTTACACGAGTTCCATAAGGCATTACCGCTAGCTTTTCGCTTTGTAGATTGGCGTATTCTCGTAAACTTAATCCTGTGGAAGCAGTGACGTATAAATAGGTTTCGGTGGGTTTTGTTTCCGTTAAAGAAGTGTTAGCCATTGCTAATTTTGTTTCCGAACTAACAGTTGTTTCTGGTGATTTTGTTTCAGAATCTTTACAAGAAAATAAAACGATGGAGCTAATTAAAGCGAGACTTAAAAATTTTACAGTTTTCATAATGTGAGTATTAGGGTTAAAAAAAAGATTAAGTAGTTTTCTCACATATATGATTGCTGTTTTTTCTTTGCGGTCTTTGCGAGACCAAATTAAAAATCAAATTGTAATTGAACCGAAACAGATTTCTTTTTAGGAACTTTTCCTTTTTCGTTGTTGAGGTTCGATAAGGAAATACCCAACAACCGTACCGAGTTTTTCATAGATTCCTGAAATAACAATTCTTTAACATTTTCAAGAATTAATTCTTTGCTCGAAATGTACAAAGGCAAGGTTTTACTGCGTGTTTGAAGCGTAAAATCGCTATACTTTATTTTTAAAGTAATTGTTTTTCCAGCGACTTTACTTTTTTTAAGACGGCGTTCTACTTCTTCAGCGATGTTTTCTAATCGCTTCAACATAAATATTTCTGAAGTAATGTTCTCGCTAAAAGTCCGTTCTGCAGCGAGTGATTTTCGAGTTCTTGAAGATTTTACTTCACTGCGATGTTCCCCTCGAACTATGTGATAATAATAGCGTCCACTTTTACTAAAATGTTCTTCTAAAAACTCTTTTGATTTCTGCTTTAAGTCCTTTCCTGTAAAAATTCCTAAGCGGTACATTTTTTTGACAGTAACTTTTCCAACACCATAGAATTTTTTAATTTCTAAATTTTCTAAAAAATCCAAAACCTCATCTGGTGAAACAGTTTTTTGACCATTAGGCTTGTTAATATCACTAGCAATTTTAGCTACAAATTTATTGATGGAAATTCCTGCCGAAGCATTCAATCCCGTTTTTTCTTTTATTTTTTTTCGGATTTCTTCGGCTATTAATGTTGCACTCGGATTCCCTTTTTTGTTTTCGGTTACATCTAAATAAGCTTCATCTAAAGACAAAGGTTCCACCAAATCGGTATATTCATGAAATATTTTTTTAATTTGATCTGAAACCTCGTGATAGCGTTTAAAATTAGATTTTACAAAAATCAAATCGGGACAATTTTGCAAAGCAATGACGCTGCTCATTGCAGAACGAACACCAAATTTTCTAGCCTCATAACTGGCAGCACTTACCACACCACGTTTTGAGCTTCCTCCTACAGCAACTGGTTTTCCGCGTAATTCGGGATTGTCCAATTGCTCTACCGAAGCGTAAAAGGCATCCATATCTACGTGGATAATTTTTCTATGGCAATTTTTATCTGTCATTATTTTGCTTTGACAATATGCTAATACTTTGACAAAGTCTTTATCTTTGACAAAGATAATTTAAAAGATTCCTGTTTTCACAGGAAATAAACATGCTCGAAATAGAACGTAAATTTTTAGTCCTTTCTGAAGAATATAAATCGGAAGCATATAAAAAAACTAAGATAATTCAAGGGTTTTTAAATACTCATAAAGAAAGAACGGTAAGAATAAGAATTAAAGGAGAAAAAGCTTTTATAACTATAAAAGGAATCTCTAATTTGGAAGGAACTACTCGTTTGGAGTGGGAAAAAGAAATACCAGTTTTAGAAGCCGAAATGCTTTTAAAAATTTGTGAACCCAGCTTAATTGAAAAAACGCGCTACGAAGTAAAATCTGGAAAACATATTTTTGAAGTAGATGAGTTCTACGGAGAAAATAAGGGTTTGGTGGTTGCTGAAATTGAGCTTAATTCAGAAAACGAAGATTTTGAAAAACCTCTTTGGATTGGAAAAGAAGTTACTGGCGATGTACGGTATTATAATTCGTTATTAAGTAAAACTCCTTTTCGGAATTGGAGAATTTGAGTATAAGTATCAGCTTTGCCAAAGTTCCAAACTTTGGCAAAGCTCAAACAAACTATTTAATAATCACTTTCTGTCGCAACTCATTCCCATCTTGATCCATTACAGATAACATATATTCTCCCGGTTTTGGTGAAATAGCTATTTCGTGAAATGTTTCAGTCGTTCCTATAAATTCAGAATCCAAGTACCAATAAATGGTTGTTTCAGGTGATCGATGTGCTAATTTAAAAATCACATTATTTATAGTTTCATCAAAATCTTTTGGAAGTAGGATTTCTTCATTTTTTTTGGGATAAATAAACTCCATTTTCTGCTCTCCAACTTGTAAACAACTTTCCTTAAAAATAGGCAAAGGATTGTATTCTGGATGTAAGGGAGCATAATAATATTCTAAAATTGGTGGCAATGCAAACCAGTTTTTTTGTTTCATTTTAGCTAAAGAATAACACGAAGAATTTACTCTATAAGTTTCAGTAACATCTAAAAAAACTTGATGATGATAAGGACAAGAACTTGTTTTATTTCCGTTTTTTGGGATCCATTCCTTTGAAGTTTCATTACAATATTCATTCGCTAAATGTCCGCTTTTTGTACAAATATCTGTCTTAATTAATTCATCATAAGGCATATCAAACCATTCACCTTGCGATGGTAATTTATTTAAAACATCAAAAAGAATGGGAGCTGCCGCCTGAATTCCAGTAAGTCCGGGGCGACCTTCACCATCTGCATTTCCTACCCAAACACCTATAGCATATTTGGGAGTAACTCCCACCGCCCAAGCATCTTTAAAGCCAAAACTGGTGCCTGTTTTCCAAGCAATAGGTTGAGAATTACTAAAAAAACTCCAGTTTTCTTCTCCTTGTGGACGATTTACTTTTTGAAGTGAATTTAAGGTATGATAAATTGCACCTGCATTAAAAACCGAAGGGTAAAAAGTTACCTTACCAAAATCTCGTTTATTTTTTAAAATATAATTGGGTTTTAAAAACTCTTGGGTTCGATATTCACTGGAAGATGTATTAAAAAAAGTTAAGGTAGAAGCCATTCCTGCATAGGCATTCGTAACCTCCCAAAGTGAGCTTTCTGCTCCACCAAGAATTAATGCGAGTCCGTAATAATCGGGAGTTTTATTAATGGAATTAAGTTCCAATTTCTTCAATTTATTATAAAAACGTTGCAGTCCAAATTCGCGTAGCATTCGTACTGCGGGAATGTTTAAGGATCTTGAAAGAGCCTCACTTGCCGGAACTGCTCCGTGATATTTCTTATCGAAATTCTTTGGGCGATAGCCATTAATCACCGTTGGAATATCCGCCACCAAACTGTTAGGAAGTAGTTCGCCTGTATCTAACAAAGAAGCATATAAAAAAGGTTTTAAACACTTCCGGTACTTCGGGATTTATCGATGATGTCTACATAATTATTGTTTTCTTTTGTGGTTGGAGCATTGCCAACATAAGCTAAAATTTCTCGGGTTTCTACATCTAAAATCAAAATGGCGAGGTTGTTTATTTGATTTTGATGTAAATTATAATAATGCTCTTTTGCAATTCGGTTGGCATTTTTTTGAAGATGGAAATCAATAGTGGTTTGTACTCTTTCTCCTTTGTGTTCTCTTCTTGATTTTTCGGTGAGATGAGGTGCAAATTCGGGTAATGGTAACGGTTTTCCTGGCAAGCGTTCTAATATTGCTAATTCGTAAGTGGTTTGGTCTATGATTTCTTTCTGAAATAATTTTAATAACAAACGATCTCTTTTATTTTTTAAAATTACTTCATTTTTCCCTGGAAATATTAAGGAAGGTGCATTGGGTAAAACGGCTAAAGCAGCTGCTTGCCCCCAACTTAATTCTTCTGAAGGAATTCCAAAATACCGCCAAGAAGCAGTTTCTAAACCTACTACATTTCCACCAAAAGGAGCGTAAGAAGCATAAAGATTCAAGATTTCTTTTTTACTGAAACGGAATTCTAATCGAGTGGCTTGAAAAATCTCTACGAGTTTTTCTGCATAGTTTCGGCCTTTGTTTTTTCGAGAAAGGCGAATGACTTGTTGTGTGAGTGTGCTTCCTCCACGTCGTTTATCGGTGGTTATATTTTGCCACAATGCTTTGCTAATTGCCACAGGATTAAAACCTGGATGTTGGTAAAAATATTCGTCTTCAAACAGTAAAATGCTTTGTTCAAAACGATTGGGAACGGAGTCCATTTTTGGAAATCTCCATTGTCCATCATCAGCAATTCTAGCTCCTAACATGATTCCTTCTCTACTATCAATTATCGTTGCGGTGGGAACTTTAAATAATTCTGAAGGCAGGCAGAATAGCCATATAACGAAAATGATAAAGAGGAAGCTTAGTTTGTATTTGTGTCTTTTTACCATTAAGGCATTAAGTATTTTAAGGTAGCATATTTTTTAACCACAAAGAGCGCAAAGGTTTACGCAAAGAACACAAAGAATAAAAAGATTATTTAAGCTAAATGGTTCTTAATATTACTTAGCGACCCTTGCGATTCTATAGCGTTCTTTGCGGTTAACTTATTATCGTTTTATTATTTCTTAACAACAACCCAACGCCCTTTTCCTCGAGCATAATAATTGTTATCATACATCGCTTCGGTTTGAGTACCAGGTAAATAGTAGGTTCCTAAATAGGAAGCGTTTAGTTTTACGGTGAAGGTTTTCGATTTTTTTGCTGAAATATCAAAATAGAAATTCACACGATCATCACGAATATCGGTATAACGAGCGTTGCCAGTTGCACCGCCTTTTAAGTCGGTAAAGCTTGTGTTTACAATTTCCCAACCACTTGGAAATATCTGTGAAAGTGCCACATTTCCAACCCAATTATTAGAATTGTTGCTCACGGTAATTTGTGCTGTAATTTCGGTTCCTTGTCTTAGGTTTGAAATATCAATTGCTTTTCCAGATTTGTTTTTAAATGAAGTTCTAACGGTAAGATTTCGTTGTTCAGAAAGTTCTTTTCCCAGCGGAAGTTTTCCTTTTTGAGAAAGACTTACATAGACTACATTGTCTTTATTATTAATGATTTCAAGGGAGTTAGTTCCCATTACAAAAGATACGTCTCGTTGCGAAACTGCTTTTTCTGTTTTAATAGTGCTTGTTTTTCCGTTTTGTTTAAAAGAAATTGCGATTGCTTTTCCTCCATTTTTAGTCACCATTTTCGACATCGCCAACAAAGCATAAGCTGTTTCTTGAGTGCTAAACCAACTTTGAGAAGATAAATCGTTTGCTACTGTAATCGCTATTTCTTTTTGTTTTTCATCACCCAAAGCCACCATAGTTTCCAAAGCCATTGCCTTGTTTCTGAAAGGAGAACCATAGGTATAATAATCGTAGTTGTTTGTAATGAAATGGATGTTTGCGGTTTGAGTTATTTCAATGGCAACTTGCTTTTTCCCAGCCAAAGCATAGGCCGCAGCCAATCGCCATTTAGCATCGTTACTAAGGTGTTTGGATTCTCGCAAACGATTCATTGCAGCTAATTCCGGTTGTACTGCTAAAGCCAATGTATATAAACGATATGCTTGTACTAAACTAGAATTATATTCCGTGTTACTATTCCTCCATTGACGAGCTGTTACTTGCTGATAACGCAACCAATTACTTAAAAATGAAATAGGTAAAGCATAGCCTTTTTTCTTGGCTTCCAACATAAAATGTCCTGCGTAATTGCTTCCCCATTCGTCGGCTTCGGTTTCTCCTTGCCAGTAGGAAAGTCCGCCGTTGGTAGTCTGAAAATTACTTAATTTAAGGATTCCGGCTTTTATGTTTTTCTCCATTTCTTTTTTCTTATCGAAAGTGATATCGAAAATATCATCTAAGAATAACTGCGGAAATACAGACGAAGTAGTTTGCTCCACACATCCGTGGGGATATTGAATTAAATAATTCATTCTTTTTTCGAAATTCATTGGAGGTAAAGTTGAAAATTCCAACATGGCACCATTAGTTCCTGCTACGCCAAAAGTTTCAAAATTGATGGTTTTTGAAGCGTTTTTAGATAAGGTATAAGAGGTTGCTTTTTGCGAAATCGGATTTGGATTTACGACATCAATTTCAACTTTATAACTTGCCTTTTCACCGTGACCAGAAACGGAAACTTCAATGGTTTCAAATTTGTTTGTTGGCAATACTTCAAATTCAAAATTGACAATCTTTTCTCCTATTTCAGTAAAATTAATTGCTTTTGAAGTCCCATTAATTGGTTTCAATCCTTCACCTACTTTAACAGAAACGGTTGCTTTTTTAATCTTATTTTCCATTGCGAAAACGGTTACGGGTAACGTCACTTTTTCACCTGGAGAAAGTTTCCGAGGAAGCGAAGCTAATACCATTAATGGTTTTCTAACGGGAGTTGTTTTATCTGTTTTTCCGTAGGCATTTTTCTTGTTTTCACCAGCAATCACCATCGTTCTAACCGAACCAATATAATTGGACATCATTATTTTATGACTGTCAGTTTTTCCTTTCTTTAAATGAAAAGGACCTAAGAAAGTCACCACAGGTTTAAAACGATCCGCTTTCCGGTTTTTTGCACCCGCCGCTTCGTCACCGCCACCAATGGCATAAATATTATCCACACTTCCAGAATAGGCACCAATTACCAAATCGAAAATATCAAATGTTTTTACGCCCAAAGCTTCCCGAGCATAAAAAGCCTCGTGTATTTTTGGAGTTGCAAATCTGGTTAAATCCAACAAGCCTTCATCTACCACAGCTATGGTGTAGGTCATTGCTGTGTTATTTTTTTCGGAAACTTTTACCGTGAAATTTTCTTCAGGTTTAAGCACATCTGGCATTTTAATTTCTGGTTCTAAAATGGTTGAAGGATTTTCAACTAACAAAGGAATTACACCGTACAAACGAATTGGTAAATCGTTTTTGGTTTGTTCATGAGGCTGTAAAAGAGAAATGTTAACATACACATTTGGCGCCATTTCTTCCGTAATAGGAATAGTTACTTTGGATTCGCCGATATTAGTTACTTCCCATTGTGTAGAAAGGACTTCGGTGCCGTTTTCAACACTAATTAAAGCACGTCCTTCACTTGAAGAAGGAAAGGTAATTACAGCTTTATCGCCCACATTGTACTTTTCTTTGTCTGCTGAAAACACCAACATTTTAGCACTTTCGGCATCGCCATTGGTTGGGCTTTTCCACCAATTTTTGTAAAAATAAGCTACTCGTCCTGTTGCGTGTCCCGATTTTTTATCGATGACTCTTATTAGGTAACGTCCACCTTCTTCATCTGGAACATTTACTTTAAAGGTTGCTTTTCCGTTGTTTTCTGTGGTTACTGAAAACTCATTTATTGGACGATGAACCGTTGAATTTTCATAACTTGAAAGGTTGTCATAACCACGACTCCACCACCAACGCCATTCAATTTTAAAAACTTTTACTTGTAGTTTTCTATTTCCTGAAGCTTTTCCTTGAGCATCCACTGAAGCAACATTAAATTCTATATTTTTATCGGTATCATAAGATCCGTATCGTTTTGTTTTGGGAGATTGTAGTCCAACAAAATGAGTGTATGGGGCAAGGTTTTTTGAAAATACATCCATCGAAAAATCGCCACCTCCTTCATAAACTTTCGTTAGGAATGTTGCTTTTAACATCCCGGGAGCATTTCGGCTGAGGTCTATTTTTTTTGAAAAGTTTTTAATTCCTTCAGCAGAAAGATAGTTATCACTTGAGTCCTCGCCTCCCATAATTGGAATTGCAACTTTATTGAAATTTCGAATAGGGTCATTAAAATTATAGTTAGAATATTTTTTAAAAGCCGTATTGGTAGAACGAAGTGTTACATCCATCGTGATTTTAAGATTTCTCGCAATGGCACCATGCAACCAAAGTGCAGATGCAGTACCTTTAATAGGTTTACTTGCATCGAGAACCTCATCGTTAAAATCGAGTTTTAATTTAAGTCGGTTGGGCTTAATAGTAGCCACTTTTAGATTTTTTGTAAATTTCACTCCACCAACAGAAATGGTCGCTTGCCAATTTCCTGTGGGTGCATCTGCTTCCGTTTTAATTGGGAAGTAATAAAAGCCATTAACACCTTCGTTTTTAACGGTTCGTTCAACTAATTTTCCACGAGAATCGGTTACTTCTAACTTAACAGGGTGATTTTTTGGCAACTTATTTGCTCCATCATTTAACACAAATGTTAGGTGAATTGGATCGCCAGGACGATACACTCCACGCTCTGTATAAACGTAACCTTTAAGTCCTTTTTGAAGTTTTTTCCCAGAGACATCAAACTTACTTAAGGATAATGCATTACCGTCTTCTAATTTTACATAAGCATAATTATTTCCCTTTTGGGCGATGGCAAATGCAACAGATTTATTGCTGTCATATAAAGAGAACCCTTTAAAATCGGTAGTAGTTGTGCCTATTAATTGTTGTTGAAAATTATATAAATTTATAAGTACTTCACTTTCAGGAGAAGCACTAAGCAAGTTGGTTGTAATAAAATGATAGGATTTGTTTTCACTTTTCTTCACTATTAAACCTAAATCAGAGCCCAATATATTTGCAACTGCAAATCGATCCTCACTGTAATAAGCATTGTGACAAGGATTATCTTGTTGTTCCCAATTATAGGAGTATTTTCTCCAGCTATACAGCTCATTATCCCAATAACGTTGTTCGCGTTCTTCTTCATCAAAATCATCCCCTTCAATTTCATCCTCGTAGTAATAATCATTCTCAAAGTTTTCATTTTCGGAAGAAATCGTATCTGAATTAAGAGAACAATCATAAGAAATATATTCTTTCTTAAAACTGATTTCAACTCGGTATAAAGCACCAGGTTCTGCTTTAAAAAGTTTGGAAAGGTTTAAAGCATGAGCTTTCCAAGCTCCATTGTTTGTAGTTGTTTCGTCAAGCAGAATTGTTTTTTTAACCACTCTTCTTCCCACTCTTTTAATATCGTAAATATGACGAGCATTAAAATTAGATTCTTGTAAAAACTGAAGCATATTATTTTCGAATATCTTAACCACTCGAACATCTACAGATTTTAAATTTACGGCTTCAAAATAGAAAGGATTGGAACTGGAATTAGGTAAAATAACTCCTTTTGAAAGTAGTCTAACACCCGGTTTTATTTGTTCGAAAGAGATGAGTTCAGAAAATTCTTTTTTCAAAGAAAAGTCAGAAGTATTTTTAATACCATTGAAAATAGTAATTCTAACATCGCCAATTACCCTGCTTTGAGGATATACGTGAAGTACGTTTCCGTCAACTTCATAACGCAGATTCGAAGTGTTTTCGATAACTACCAAACCTTCAAAATTTTGATTTTCTTTTATAGGATCTGAAAAATTAATGGAAAGGGAAGCCTGTGGAGTAATAATACTTTTTACATCGACTACCATAAAGTTATTTTGACCTGGAATTAAGAGGGTTTCTTCTCCTTTTGTTTCAGAATCAATTGCTTTTCCGTCCCAACTAATTTTAATTTCTGAATCTTCAATTGAGCGATGAATACTATCTATTTTAAATTCAAAAAACTTGGCATCTTTAGTTTCAGTATTCCAATTTATATAAATTTTTTCATTTTCATTTTGTGCTATATTAATGAGTTGAAATGCTTTTTCAGAAGAAATAAAATCAGAAACCTCTAGTACACCTGTTAAGTATTGCCATTCTTTTGAAATGGAATGCAATTCCCCTAAATTCAATTTAAAATTTGCCGTGATGGTTTTAAATGAAAAGGTATAGGATTCGAAACCTTTTTCAACATCATCATAGAGTTTGTTTAGCAAAACAGTTATCGTATATTCGGTATCTGGGAGTAGTTTTGTTGAAGGTTGAAACACTAAAGTTCTTCCGTTTTGGATAAGAAGAGTTCCCTCGATTTTTGGTGAAATTTTAATAAACTCTGAAGGGATTTCCTGAGTAAGTTCGTATTGTTCAAGAGGTTTTACAAGTTCTATTTTTATAGAATTTGCAATTGAATTATTTCCGTAAGTATTGTACGAAATATAATCTTTAAACTTAAAAAGGTTGTCGACTCCTTTAGGATCATTGTTGTTACAAGAAACGATTAATAGGGCTGAAAATACGAGCAGAAAACGAAGAATAGATTTCATTGAAATGATGGTTTTAAAAGTGGTTTAAAGGTATTAAAAAAGCTTAAAGTGATTGCTAAAAAAGAAGTATATTATAGAAAATAAAAAAATAGCACTTAAGTGTTTTTTCGTATATTTTTAATCATAAAATAGGTAAATAACATCTTTTTTGATTAAAATAAGCCAAAAAACAATAGTTTTAGCAAATTTTGGAAGGGTGGTTTTTAAGGCTAACGCAATAGTTGTTCCGTTTGTTATTGTTGTTTGTATAATTGTGATGGTTTTAACAATAATATTATTTAGAAAATAAATTTTTATAAGTTAAATATTCAGCCAAACTCCATTCTAAAATACTCTTAGATTCCCATTTTTTTTTGAACTGTCTTTTCCTTTTTTCGATAATATTAAAATAATTTTTGGGGCTTATATCGTACTTAGTTACTTTAAAATTTTCTTTCTGATGTTTATTGATTTCAATCAATTCAGTTAAAGGTTTGTCTAAATACATAAGTGATTTGTCAGACATTACTGAAAGATAACTAAGATGCAAATATGATTTATATGAATGCTTAAAATTATACTTTACTATTAAAGAATCCCAGTTTATTAATGAACTTAAAACTAAAATTATAAAGATAGCTAACGTGTTCATTTTATATAAGTAATAAGAAGATTTTGTGTCTTTTATTTTTATTATTACTGTATATAACCCGTATAATGTTAGTGCTAAAAAAATAAATACTCCAATCCTTTTGTAAGCTAAAGAGTAATAATTGATGTACCAATAATTTCTAATCCCTACAGAAATAACAAGTACTGCATTTTGGATAATCCAAACATAGCCTAGATTTTTTAATAATTTATTTTTTTTGTAAAAATTTAAATTTTTTCTGAAGTAAAATAGGACAATTGCTATTGAAATTAGTATCGAAAAAATTAGCAAATAAGTACCTTCGTGAACAAACTGTTTTAATAATTGACCAGACCATTCAAAATTAAACCAAACCCAATAAATATCTATGGCATTTAAGGTGAAAAGAATTAAATTTAAAACAATAAACAGGAAAATTGCAGCCTTGTATTCGTTTTTTAAAGCCATAACACCAAAGGGATTATAACCTTTTTTTCTGCTTCTTATTAAGTTGTCGGTAGCATTCAAATCTTCCTCAACTATTTTTTTATTTGAAGATCTTATAACTATAAAATTACTAATTAAAATCCCTAAAAAGAAAGTAAAAAACAGTAATAATTCTAAATCTTTAAATAGAAAAGTTATAGCTTTTTGAGCAAAATTAATTGCTTCTGAAACGACTCCATTAAATATTGGATTTGAAGCTGAATAAATACTAGTAAAAAAACCAATGATTAATAAGGGGATAAAAAATATTCTTGATTTCCAGATAAAACCACCTAGTTTTTTGCCTTTAATTTTTGAATTAATAGCTTTTCTATAAAACAGACTTTGATTTTTAAATAGCGAAACAAACGAAATTTTAAATGTGGAAACTAATGATTTTACTTCTGGAAAATTAAGAGTGCCAATAAAAATAAAAAACGAAACAAAATGAATAAAATAAGAAAAAGTAGAATGAGTGATTAAGGTAAATAGTAAGGTTAGTAATGTGCTAGAAATACTTACTATCTGTATTTTGCTTTTAAAAACTAATTGTTTCTTATAAAAGAAGACCGAAAACAAAATGCTTTCAAAAATAAATAAATTTAAACCTAAAGATTGTTTGTAAAATAGACTTGTAAATAATAATGCGCAAAAAATCACAACGATTAATTCTTTTCTTCCTTTCATGTTTTATTGTTTTGGTTAGAAAAGTAATTTTGTAATCGAATAATTGCAGAGTTATAAAATGAATGAGTTATAAATAGAAACAGAAATTGTTCTACTTAACAGATAGAAAAAAAAGAAAAGGTTGCGTTTACTAAACAAAAATAAATTTATTCTTCAGTATTAGGTTAAAGGTGTTTTTATAAAGGCTGGTTATCAATTTCATATTCCCGTTCCACTTTACAAATTCTCACTTTATACCATTGGTACCATTGCTCTTTTCCTAATTTTTGAGCTAATAGATGCTCGCTATTGGCTTGCCATTTTTTTATGTCTTCTAAGGTTTTCCAATAACTAACTGTAATTCCTAAATTATCTCGGGCAGATTCTATTCCTAAAAAACCTTGTTGTTGTTTGGCAAGGTTTTCCATTTGTTCTGCCATTTGATGATAGCCTTTAGTGTTTTCAGAAAGGAGTGAGGTAAATATTACTGCGTAGTATGGTTTCATAATTTTCAATAATTTTGTTTCATCACTTCGACTGCGCTCAGTGTGACAATCCGTTTACTAGTAATATGATTATTACTTGTAAATCTTAATAATCAGCTCGCCTTCTGCATTCATATGTGCTCGGTACATTCCAGCCGTATTAAACTCCATGGCTATGTTTCCGTCTTTATCGATTGCCACAATACCACCATCACCGCCCAAAGCAGGGACTTTATTTTGGATTACTTCCTGAGCAGCTTCCTGTAAACTTATTCCTTTATATTCCATCATTGCCGAAATATCGTGAGCTACCATTGCACGAATAAAATATTCTCCCCAACCTGTTGAAGAACCCGCACAAGTTGCATTGTTGGCATAAGTTCCTGCTCCAATAATTGGTGAATCTCCAATACGATTCCAGCGTTTATTGGTCATTCCTCCTGTTGAGGTTCCGGCGGCCAAATTTCCGTGTTGGTCTAATGCAACGCAACCCACTGTGCCAAATTTTGAATTTTTTATAAAAGGATCATCAAAAGAAACAGATTTGTTTTGTTTCTCTTTTGCTTTTACTTTCTGAAGGGATTGGAAACGTTTTTCCGTATAAAAATAGGAAGGATCCATCATCTCAAAACCTTGTTCTCTTGCAAATTGCTCTGCACCAGTACCTGCTAATAATACGTGAGGCGAATTATTCATCACCTCCAAAGCAAGGTTAATTGGATTTTTTATATGTTTTACTCCCGCAACAGCACCTGCATTTAATGTAGCTCCATCCATAATGGAAGCGTCCAACTCATTGGTTTCTTCGTGTGTAAAAACAGCACCTTTACCCGAATTAAATAATGGAGAATCTTCCATTATATTAATAGTTGCAGTTATCGCTTCTATGGAAGTCCCTCCGTTTTTTAAAATGGTATGTCCAGTAGTAATTGCTTCTTTTAATTTTTCTTTATAAGCAGTTTCTAATGAATCACTCATATTCTTTTTAAGAATTGTACCAGCTCCTCCATGAATGACAATTCCAAAATTTTGAACTGCTTTTTCTTCTTTTTTAGAAGAAATTTCCTCTTTTGAAATTGATAAATTATCGTTTTTACAGCTAAAAAGCACAAAAAATCCGATTAAAAGTGTTAAAATTTGTTTCATGACTAAATATTTTTCTAATTAGCTAAGATATGCTAAAATCCCTTTAATTCCGACACTTCAGAAAGAATAAAATGTAGGAAATAATCCGATTATTTCAATAAAACATCGATTAAATACACTTATAATGGGTTAAAGTGTTGTTTTTTGAAATTATTTTCTTACATTTGATCCAACATCAAGCCCCAAATTTGATGTCCCCGCAAAAATGAAAACTTATAAACTTAGCCTACTTGCTATGGCATTTATGTTTCTTTTTACATCTTGTTCAAAAGATGAAATCGAAACCACAGAAGAAGCAAATTATTCAATCGATTTAAATTTAGCTCAAGAAACGGATTGGGAAATCGCCGATCAAATACTTGTGTTAATTAATGAACATCGTACTTCTATCGGTCTTTCAGAAATTAAAAAAGACCAACAATACGCATCAGCTTACGCTGTAGATCACACCAAATATATGATTGACGTAAACGGAATTAATCATGATTATTTTAATGTTCGCTCTGAAGGTTTAAAAGATAGAGGCGCAATTCGTGTTGGTGAGAATGTTGCAAACGGATACACTTCAGCCGAAGCGGTAGTAAATGCTTGGTTAAACAGCTCTGCTCATAGAAAAATAATCGAAGGAAACTATACTCATTCAGGTTTTGGAGTAGTTCCAAACGATAACGGAACCTACTTTTTTACTCAACTTTTTTATAGTAAATAAAATTACTTTTTAGATTAAAGCTAATTTGCCGTATTTTTATACCTAAACTAAGATAAAAATACGGCTATGGCTATTGCAAAACCTTTTAATTTAAATAAGTGGATTGAAGAAAATAGAGACTTATTAAAACCTCCTGTTGCGAATAAAAATTTATATGTTAAGTCTGAAGACTATATTGTAATGATTGTTGCAGGACCCAATGCTCGCAAGGACTATCACTTTAATGAAACTGAAGAATTATTCTACCAATTAGAAGGGAATATTCAAGTTAACATTCAGGAAAATGGCGAGAAACTAGAAATGAAACTCGGTCCTGGCGACATGTTTTTACTTCCCGCAAACACTCCTCATTCTCCTGGAAGAAGTGAAGGTTCTATTGGTTTGGTTGTTGAAAGAGTTCGGAAAGGAAAAAACCTAAAAGATGGATTGATGTGGTTTTGTGATGATTGCAATCATAAACTATATGAAGTCTATTTTGAACTTCAAGATGTAGAAAAAGATTTCCAACCACACTTTAAAACTTTTTACGCCTCCGAAGTATTGCGAACTTGTGATAACTGTGGAACTGTAATGGAAACAGATTCTAGATTTATTGGAGAATAATTTATTATCTTGATTAAGTAATACGTTAATTTTATTACGTTTCTAGGTTCATATAAATTTCTGAAAATACTACCTTTGCCAAGATGAGTAAAACCATTGTTTCATCCCTTTTTGCAAAGTCTTCTAATACTAGAAAACTAGGAAATTCTATTGCTGTTTTTGAAAATAAAACCATCGTTTCTGGCTTAATTGGCTCCTCTTTTCCAATCGTTATTTCTGAAGTTTTTAAACAAGCAGACAAACCTTTTTTAATTGTTTTAAACAATAAAGAAGAAGCTGCATATCATCTTAATGATTTGGAGAATTTAATAGGTGAAAAAAACGTGCTTTTTTATCCTGGAAGTTATCGTCGTCCTTATCAAATTGAAGAAACCGACAATGCCAATGTACTACTTCGTGCAGAGGTTTTAAATCGAATAAATTCTCGTAAAAAACCAGCAATTATTGTTAGCTACCCAGAAGCATTATTCGAAAAAGTAGTCACTCGAAAAGAACTAGAAAAACATACTTTAAAAATTAGTGTTAACGATGATTTATCCATCGATTTTGTCAACGAAGTCCTTTTTGAATACAATTTTAAACGAGTAGATTTTGTTACCGAACCTGGAGAATTTTCTGTACGTGGTGGGATTTTAGATGTATTTTCGTTTAGTAATGACGAGCCGTATCGTATTGAGTTTTTTGGGGATGAAGTGGAAAGCATTCGTAGTTTCGATGTAGAAACACAACTCTCCACCGAGCCTATCAAAAAAATTTCCATCATTCCAAATATGGAAAACAAAATGATGGAAGAAAAAAGAACTTCTTTCTTAAAATACATCGCTTCAAAAACGGTAATTTTCTATAAAAATGAATCGATATTATTTGCTGGAATTGATAAATTATTTCAACAAGCAACACAAGCTTTTGAAGTTTTAGAAACCGAAGTAAAAAGAAGTAAACCTTCCGAAATATTTTGTTCATCAGAGTTATTAAAAAAAGAATTGGGCGATTTTACTCGGGTTCAATTACTAAATAACAGCTCGGAAAATGATGCTGAGCTCATCAATTTTGAAACAAAACCACAGCCTTCTTTTAATAAAAAATTCGATTTACTAATCGATAATCTTAATAAAAACTCCAAAGAGGGTTTTAAAAACTATATTTTTTGCAGTAGTGAGCAACAAGCTAAACGTTTTCACGATATTTTTGAAGATAATGAGCAACACGTAGATCAGTTTGAAGCGGTTGTTTTTCCTTTATACCAAGGCTTTATAGACATTACTCAAAAAAACGTTTGTTATACCGATCATCAGATTTTTGAACGTTACCATAAGTTTCAGTTAAAGAATGGGTATGCTAAAAAACAAGCCATTACTTTAAAAGAATTGACCAATTTGGAAGTGGGCGATTATGTAACACACATCGATCACGGAATCGGGCGATTTGGTGGACTTCAAAAAATAGATGTAGAAGGAAAAATACAAGAAGCTATCAAATTAATTTATGGAGAGCGTGATATTTTGTATCTCAGCATTCATTCACTTCATAAAATATCCAAGTATAACGGTAAAGATGGCACTACGCCAAAAATATACAAATTAGGCTCTGGAGCTTGGAAAAAATTAAAGCAAAAAACCAAGAAACGAGTTAAAGAAATCGCCTTTAATTTAATCGAACTTTACGCCAAACGCCGAACCCAAAAAGGCTTTGCTTTTGACCCAGATTCGTACTTACAACACGAATTAGAATCTTCCTTTATTTACGAAGACACTCCCGACCAAGTTACCTCCACAGCTGACGTAAAACAAGATATGGAAAACGAACGTCCAATGGATCGTTTGGTCTGTGGTGATGTAGGTTTCGGAAAAACTGAAGTGGCTATTAGAGCTGCTTTTAAAGCGGTAGATAACGGCAAACAAGTAGCGATTTTAGTACCAACAACCATATTGGCTTTTCAACATTTTAAAACATTTACGGAACGTTTGACAGAAATGCCCGTAAACGTAGATTACCTCAATCGTTTTAGAACGACCAAGCAACGAAACTCAGTTTTGGAGAGGCTAAAAAACGGAAGACTCGATATCGTAATAGGAACTCATCAACTAGTAAATAAAGCAGTAGAATTTAAAGATTTAGGGCTGCTGATTATCGATGAAGAACAAAAATTTGGAGTTGCAGTAAAAGATAAACTTAAGACCATTAAGCAAAATGTAGATACACTAACTGTAACGGCAACACCTATTCCGAGAACACTTCAGTGTAGCTTGATGGCGGCTCGTGATTTGTCGATTATTAGTACGCCACCGCCTAATCGTTATCCTGTAGATACGCAAGTGGTTCGTTTTTCTGAAGAGATTATTCGGGATGCGATTCGTTATGAGATTTCAAGAAATGGTCAAGTATTTTTTGTTCATAATCGCATTGAAAACATTAAGGAAGTGGCGGGAATGATTCAGCGTTTGGTCCCCGATGCAAAAATTGGAATTGGACACGGACAAATGGAAGGCAGAAAACTTGAATCATTAATGTTGTCGTTTATGAATAATGAGTTTGATGTATTGGTTTCAACTACTATCATCGAAAGTGGGTTGGATGTTCCCAATGCCAATACGATGTTTATAAATAATGCCAATAATTTTGGACTATCAGATCTTCATCAAATGCGTGGACGAGTAGGACGTAGCAACAAAAAAGCATTTTGTTATTTTATAACTCCACCTTTTTCCGCAATGACCGATGATGCTCGCAAGCGAATACAAGCTTTAGAACAGTTTAGTGAATTGGGAAGTGGTCTTAATATTGCTATGAAAGATTTAGAAATCCGTGGTGCTGGAGATTTATTAGGAGGAGAACAAAGTGGATTTATCAATGAAATTGGTGTTGAAACTTATCAAAAAATTCTTGCAGAAGCGATTGATGAATTAAAAGAAAAAGAATTTAAAGACCTCTATGCTGGCACTGAACACGAATTAAAAGATTTTGTAAAAGAAACCGTAATTGATACTGATTTTGAATTATTATTTCCAGACGATTATGTAAATAATATCACCGAGCGATTAAATCTTTATAATAAATTGGGCGAACTTAAAACCGAAGAAGATCTTCAAAAATACGAAGCCAATTTAATAGATCGTTTTGGTGAATTACCCATTGAAGCGATAGATTTATTAGACAGTGTTCGAATAAAATGGTTGGCAATTTCATTAGGTTTAGAACGTGTAATAATGAAGAAGAACCGAATGATCGGCTATTTTGTTGCCGATCAAGAAAGTGCTTTTTATCAAAGTCCTCTTTTTGGGAGAGTGATTCAGTTTGTTCAAAATCATTCAGAAATTGCAAAAATGAAAGAAAAAAATACCCGAAACGGATTGCGATTAATTATTACCTTTGAAAAAATCACCAGTATTAAATTAGCCTTACACTCATTATCTCTGTTTTCAGTTTGATAATGATATTCAATAATAAAATTACTTATGAAATTAAAAAATACCACATTTCTGCTTCTTATGTTACCAGCAATATTTTTTGCACAACATACTATTAAAGTGAATTTTTCGCCAGCAAAAGATTTTACTTGGGGAATAATATATAAAAGCACTCCAACGAGCAACAAATACATCGCGCAAGGAACAATTGAAAACGGTACGCTTTTATTTAAACTTGATGAAAAAGCAACCAAAGGAATTTACAAAATTGTATATGCTGTGCCTCAATTAGAAAATAACTTTGATGTGATTTATAATGGTGAAGAAGATATTGAAGTCAATTTTAATGTGACTGATGGAGCAGTTTTTCAAAAATCTTCTGAAAATAAAATGTTAAGTGCTTACTTAAACGATTTTATTTTACTTGGGAAGGACTTAGAAAAGGCATATACCCAACAAACTATTGATTCTACAGCAGTAACCGAAATATACAAAAGACAAGAGGCATTACAAAGAATGCATGAGGAACAAACTAAAGGCAAGCTTGTTTTTCATTTTATTAAAGCGAACAAACCTTATATTCCTCAAAATTATAAGACACCTGAAATTTATATAGAAAACCTTATTGATAATTATTTTTCAAATATAGATTTTAACGACACTGTATTGCAAAGTTCCAATTTTTTAATCGAAAAATCATTTACCTATATTGTAGGAATAACCCCCGATGGAATAGATAAATTAAGTGCTTATAATCAAAATATTGATAAAATTTCAACTATTTCAAAAGGAACAGATCCTACTTTTCAAAAAAAGTTCTTGGAACATATTAGGTTTAAATTGATTATTTATAATTTAATCGATACGGCAAATTATTTATCTGAATGGTATTTAATCCCGCTTGCAAAACAACTTAATGACACGGCTTTAGTTACAAAATTAATACAATATCAAAATCTTTCTATTGGGAATGTTGCTCCTGATTTTTCATGGGACACTATCGAAAATGGAGCCTCAAAAACTTATAAATTAAGAGAACTTGGTGTCGCAGAAAACTATATTTTGGTATTTCGGAGTAGCACTTGTTCACATTGCCTTAAACAAATTCCACAATTACAACAATTTGTAAAACAACTTAATAGCACAAAGTATAAAGTAGTAGCGGTTGGTTTAGAAGACGAACCTACCAATTGGCAAAGAGAAATTAAAAAATACCCAGAATTTATTCACGCAATACAACTAAAAAAATGGGAGAGTAGTGTAGTTAAAGATTATGCCTTAACCAGTACACCAAGCTATTTTGTTTTAGATGTTGATAAAAAATTTATTGCCAAACCAGAAAATTTAGAAGAATTAATTTCATTCATAGAAGAAAACAAATGATACTGTCTTAAAATCAGGTATTATGTTTGTTTGAGTGCAGTCGAAAATTATATCTTGATATAAACAAGAACTTTCGACTGCACTCAAGGAAACAAATAAAGGTTAATTGTTACTTTTTCCCACCCCGTTATTTTATTATACTTTTTGTTGAAGTGAAATTTTTTGATATAATTTTAACTATATAAACTCCTTTAGACCAATTTTGAGTTGATATTACTGTATTTTTTCTTTCATGTTCGGAAAAATAAATTGACCTTCCATTATTATCATAAATTTGTAAACTGTACTCATTTCCTTGAAAATTAATAGGTTTTATTGTCAACATATCTCTTGCGGGGTTAGGAAACATAATAAATTTTTTATCTTTTAAATTTTGGTCATTTACGGATAAAATAACTCCTGAAATTTTTCTAATATTTTTTGTTCCAAAGTCGGTTATATACATTATATCCTCACTATCATTAAAAATTATTCCATTGGGTGTTGTAAAAGTTGCAATACTTATATCACCATCTAAACTGCCTGCTATTCCTCCTGCAAATAAACTATAATCGTCTATTTCGTTTGGGTTTACACTAAATATTTTATCAGATCCCATTGTGGTTCCCCAAATTCTTCCTTGAGCAAACGTAATAAACCCAAGATTTGGAAGAGCACCTCCATCGGTAGGAAGTTGGGCTATATATATTGCTGTTCCATCATTAAGAATTTTATATATTTTTCGGTCATTATAATTTCCAACAAACAACGTTCCATTTTCATCATAAGCAAGTCCAACAGGACCATTTAATTGTGGATCAGCTGAAACTATTGTAATTACTCCATCTATAGCAAGTTTATGAATTGAATTGGTTGTATAATTTGTAAAAATCATAGCATCACTATTAAAAGATTTAATCATTCCAGATGGGTTTACAATTCCAGGAATCGTTTCTAAAAGAATTCCATTACTATCATATTTATAAATGGATTGCCCACTAAAATCACAAATCAATAAATTATCATTCGAATCGAAAGCAAGTCCGTTTGGTGTGTTTAATCCTGTAATAAAAGAGGTCCCATTTCCGTCCATATTATATTTAAAAACAGTATCTCCTGTAAAGTTTGAAGCATATAAATTTCCGTTACTGTCAATTGCCATAGCATCATCAGGTGTGCCGTCTGTGTAAGTACTTACTGTTTGACTATAAATAACGTTAGATAACAATAAGGCTGTTAAAATAAATGTTGTAATTTTTTTCATAATTCTTAGTTTAAATTTTCTTCAAACTTAGGTTCAGAAACTAATTAAATCGACCGTTTGGGTACAGGTGAACTAGAAATTGTTCAACTTGTAGTCTTAATTTATAAATTAAGGGTTGTCAGAATTAAGCTGCTTTTTGTTTTTTAATAAAATTACTTGGAGTGTCCTTCATTACTAACTTAAAGGCTTTATTAAAAGTAGATTTTGAATTAAATCCCACATCCATTGAAAGCGCTAATATGGTTTGAGTAAGATGTTTATTTGCTTCAATATTTTTAACAAATTCTTGAATACGATAACCATTAATATAATCGTAAAATGTAGATTTATAGACATTATTAAGAAGCCAAGAAATATTATTGGTAGAGGTGTTTAGTATTTCAGAAACTTCACGAAGAGTTAAATTGCTTTGAAGAAATACTTTCTCATTTAACATCAAGCTGTCTAATTTGTTTTGTAAAATATTACATTCTAATTTAGATAGGCGCGCTTTTTTTTTTGGAGGATTTATTTCCTCTAAAGGAATTCGGAAAAGTTCGGGTTGTTTTAAACTGAAATAACCTATCACATAAATAAAAATTGGTATTGCAATCCATATTACATTATACCCTAATAATTCAATTGAATTATTAAAAAACACCTCATTTGAAAAACCTAAAATCCAAGCAAATAAACACAATGAAATTGAAAATAAAAAGGCTTTCAAGTACGCTAATGGACTTTGATTAAAAGAAAATGTTTGTTTTTCTTCTTTTTTAAATTTCTTAACTAAAAATATCGATTTTATTAAATAGAAAATATTAAATGAAATCATTAATGCAGAAATAACGGTAAATAATGTAGGTAAAAACCCTTCTTCAAATAATTGATAATATTCTTTTGGCGTATAAAAAATAAGAAAACTTACTGACAATAAAAATAAAGTTAAAAAAGGAAGCCAGTGATAAAAAGGAAGTTTAAAGTTAGAATTTCCTTTAAATAATAACTTCCGAACGTAGGTATAAAGCCAAGGACCAAATAGAAAGACAATGGTATCAAATAACAAACTCCATTGAAATACCCAATAACTAAGATACCTTATAAATAAAAACCTCCCTATTAACATAAAAGTAGCTATTAGAATAAGCTTCGATAAAACAGTATTAGCTTGTTGATTATTATTTGAAATTCTTTGAAGGGTAATTGACAAGAATATCCCTTGACAAATACCAATAAAAACAATAATATCTATAAGTTGAAAATTTCCTTCCATAACGTTACAAATATAAAAGAGTAGATGATTAAAAAAGTACGTTTGTATCTACGCGTACCAAATTTTAAATTAAAAATGATAAAAAGCATCTTCAAAATGTTCAATTTTTTCAAGAGTTTTGTTTTTGATAATAGCAATAATATCAAACCGAACATCCAAATCTAAATCGTTTGAAATCACATATTCATTGGCAGCTTTCACCAATAATTTAATTTTAGAAGGCGTTACAAAATCTTGAGGATCACCAAAAAAATCACTATTTCTGGTTTTTACTTCTACAATTACTAAAGTTTTACGTTCTTTTTGGGCGATGATGTCTATTTCAGCCTTATCTAAATAATAATTTCTTTTTAAAATAGTATAACCGTTTCGCAACAGGTAATCTGCTGCTATTTGTTCTCCTAATTTTCCTAATTCGTTGTGTTCTGCCAAGGTTGAAATTCCAAAAATTAAATACTAAATTCCAAATTTACGTTATTATTATCTATATCCAACTTCACTTTGTTACCCAAAACCAAAGCACGATTATCCTTTAAATGTCCTGCAGGAAAGTTAAATGCAATAGGAAAATTGTAGTCTTTACAAACATCCAAAATAATCTCCTCAGCAGTTTTTCCAAACGGAATATCATTATCATGCATTTGGGTCATTCCACCAACGATCAATCCTTTCAGATTTGTAAACATTCCATTACGTTTTAAATTTTGAAGCATCCGATCTATATGATATAAATATTCATCTAAATCTTCAATAAACAAGATTTTTCCGTCGGTATTGATTGCTGAAGGACTTCCACAAAGCGAATACAACATCGATAAATTTCCGCCTACTAATTGCCCGGAAGTTGTTCCTATTCTATTATTTTTTTCGGAAGGAATTGAAATTGAATATTCTTTCCCAAACAACGTTTTATAAATGGAATTTACGGCTGCTTCCGATTTAGTTCCTATAGCCACAGGCATTTGAGCATGTAAGGTTTCAATTTCTAAATTATGAATATGAGAATGTAATACCGTTACATCACTATAACCTATAATCCATTTTGGATGTTTTTTAAACTCCGAAAAATCTAATTGATCAATAATACGAACTGTTCCGTAGCCACCACGAGCGCACCAAATCGCTTTGATGTTTGGATTGTCTAATTGTTCTTGAAAATCGGGTGCTCGAAGCTCATCACTTCCAGCAAATTGGTTTTCTTCGGCTTCAATAGTTTTTCCTAGGACCACTTTTAATTTCCATTTTTTTAAGATTTCTAATGCAGGTTTTAATTCTGTTAAAGAAACTTTTCTTGCGGTGGAAACGATGGCGATAATGTCTCCTTTTTTTAGAAAATTGGGCTGAATCATAGGTTTATTTTGTTAGTTCAATGTAATAAAAAATTACACTTTCTCGTTACTATAAGGTCATATAAATATCAATTAGTTAATTTTTAGTATCTTTTGTCATTTAATTCCCCAATTATGGAAACAATAATTACTCCTTCATGTAATGAATCTACTTTAGCTCCTTATGCTCCTTCGGGAGGAAACCCTTGGAGTACTAATAAAATAAATCATGTATATCGCCGTCTTGGTTTTGGTGCTTCCCAAGATAAAATTGATGCAGCCTTGAGCTTAACGCCAAGTGAATTTGTTGATAGCTTAGTTGATGGAGCGTTTAATTTACCTCCAACTACCACCCCTTTCTGGGGAAATTATGCGGTAAGTGATTTTACAGATTTTGAAGTGGATAACGATCAATACATTCAAGATTGGAGAACCCAAACAGGAAACGATTTAATTACAGAAGATCTAAGAGGAAGAATAACGTCTTTTTGGTTAAATCATTTTGTGACGGGTTTAGAAACTTATTTTTATGCTCCGTATTTATTTCAGTATTATAATGTTACGCAAACCCATGCAGTAGGAAATTTAAAAGATTTTGTAAAAGCAATTGGAATAACTCCTGCTATGTTAGTATACCTGAATGGATACGAAAACACCAATTTAGAGCCCAACGAAAATTTTGCAAGAGAATTATTTGAATTATTTACTTTAGGAGAAGGGAATAATTACACTCAAGACGATATTACTGAAACAGCAAAAGCATTAACGGGGTATAATCATTGGACAGAAGAAGGTGCTCCTTTTTACTTTGATGAAAGTACATGGGTAGATGGTGATAAAACCATTTTTGGACAAACAGGTAATTGGAAATATGACGATGTTATCAACATACTTTTTCAAGAAAGATCCTCCGAGATTGCAAACTATATTTGCACTAAGTTGTATAGTTTTTTTGTAAGTCCTGCAATAGATGCTTTAGTTGAACAAGATATCATTCAACCACTAGCACAATCTTTAATTGATAATAATTTTGAACTAGCACCCATGTTAAAATTGCTCTTTAAAAGCGAGCATTTTTTTGATGAAAGAGCCTTAGGAGTAATAATAAAAAGCCCTTTTGATATAATGTTTCAATTTGTAAACGAAACCAATTTCTTTTACAATGATGAATTAATGGAAGCTTTTCTATATTTTGCAGGAGTATTTGGCCAAGAAATTTTTGATCCACCAGACGTATCAGGTTGGCAACGAGATGAAGATTGGATTAGTACTTCTTCATTAACTGGACGTTGGCAATTTACAGAGCTCTATCTAGGTATTTTATATGATAATGGGCTCTCATTTACTTTTGTAGATTTTGCAAAAGCACTTACAAATGATAGCAATGACCCATATTTTATTACTCAGGTTTTAATTGATCATTTTATGTCGAAAGAATTATATTCTCCTGCAGATTATGACATCGCAACCGACGTTTTTAAATGGGAAGTACCACAAAATTACTACGATGATGGCTCTTGGAATTTAGATTGGCCTGATGTTGATTATCAGGTATACCTTTTACTTTCTCATTTAGCAACCATCCCCGAATTTCAACTTAAATAATAAATTATGTTTAAAGATCGAACATTTCAAAATAAAATTGATTCCAAAAAATCAAAAGAAGAAAAAAGGATACACGACCAGGAACATACACAATGGAATAGGCGCTCTTTTATTCAGGCCTTAGGTTTAGCTGGTGGAGGAAGTATGCTTCTTGGTGGATCTGCTATTTCTGCAACTGCTCCATCTCCTTTAGCAGTAGCGCTTGCTGAAAACGAAAACAACAATATATTAGTTATTATTCGACTTGAAGGAGGTAATGATGGGTTAAACACCATTGTTCCAATCTACGATTATGCAACTTATGCAAATCTTCGACCAACAATCAAACATTTAGAAAGTGATTTGATTAATTTAAATGCCGATTTTGCCATTCCAAATTATATGAGTGAATTAGAAGCTGTATGGGGAGATGGCAGCATGAAAGTAGTACACGGTGTTGGCTATCAAAATCAGAATTTATCGCATTTTAGATCTACCGATATTTGGGCTTCTACAGATGATATAGAGATTGAGCCAACTGGCTGGTGGGGTCGTTATTTTGAAGATTTATACCCAGATTATATAACAACTCCTCCCGAAATTCCACCAGCAGTACAAATAGGAAGTATCGGAAACCTGATTTTTAAAGGAAACAATAGTAACTACGCTTTTTCGGTGGTAAATCCAGATCAGCTTCAAAATGTTGCCGAAAACGGAACTTTACACGATGTGCTGGATATTCCAGATTGTGTTTATGGCGACAAGTTACTTTTTATGAGAGCCACAGCAAACACTACTTGTATATATTCTGGAGTGATAAACGATGCCTATTTAGCAGCCAATAATAGTGTGGAATATGGTGACGGAGAATTAGCTTCTCAATTAGCCATTGTTGCACGGTTAATAAAAGGCGGACTAGGAAGCAAAGTGTATATGGTTTCTTTAGGAAGTTTTGATACACACGCAGATCAACAAGCACGACAACAAGAGTTATTAATGGATCTTTCTTCGACCATAAAAAACTTCTATGATGATTTAGCTTCAACTGGAATGAATGATAAGGTTTTATCTATGACCATTTCAGAATTTGGAAGACGTCCTTACGAAAACGGATCTAATGGTACCGATCATGGAGCAGCATCACCTGTAATGCTATTTGGCCCAGCTTTAAACGGAAGTGATTTTGTAGGTACTCACCCAGACTTATCTACTTGGGATGATAACGATAATTTAATTCCCACCACTGATTTTAGGGATATTTACCATACCGTTTTAACAGATTGGTTTTGTTTAGACCCTTCTATTGTAAGTACTATTTTATTAAATGAAACCTACGAAAATTTAGACCTCGGACTTGCTTGTGAAACACTATCTACTTCAGATTTTAGCAACACAAGTAGATTTGCTCACGTTCCAATTTACCAAAATAATCAAACATTTATTGAGATTAATATGCCTAATTCTGCTCACGTTTCTATCAAATTATACGATATGTTAGCAAGGGAAATAGGTACTATTACCAATGAATATTTAAACGCAGGAAGACACACTTTTAATGTGAAAGATACTATTAAAGGTCGTTTAAGTTATGGACAGTATATTTATCGAATCTCAACAGGAGGACAGTATTACAGTAAATCAATTATAAGTAAATAGGAATTATAAATCCTGAAACCTCATCATTTAGAAGTTGTAAATCATTAAAAAACACTACATTTACAAAACAAACCAAACATTGTGAAATAATTATTATATTTCTCCCCCGCATAGTTTAGGTATTTTATTAATTAACCTACTATATTTAATATAGTATTAAAACCTTTAAATTATGAATTTTAAATTTACCCCCCCTACAAGTATTATGCCTTAATACTATTTATTTTTACATTTTTTAATGCCTCAGCACAAAATGATTGGTGTGGCACCAATTCAAGCGAAGCAGAAGCTTTAATTAGTAATGCAACTTTATCAGTAAATCAAAATGTAACCATGGAATCTTTTCAAGCCCTACCTCCCTTAATATTAAAGGTGCATTTTTATGATGCAAGACCTGATCAATTACCTCAAAACCATCCTTTTTTAACCGAAACAGAATGTTTAAACGCAATTGCAGAACTCAATAAAAACTATAATGCGTTTAATATCTTTTTTAAATACGATGGGTTAGACTATTTTGAAAATGATGAATTCTACGAAATAATTACTATCCAAAACAGAACAGCGTTTACTAATTATTTGTACGATAACGATCTATATATTGCAGGTGCTTCAAATGTGTATTCGGTAACTGATATTAATTTTTCTAGCTCCTATCAAGCATTTGGCGGTTATGGAGGTGGTGTTTTCAGTTTAATTGGTTGTAAATATGATTTAATAGACAACATTGATTATCCATATGTTTTAACTCATGAAACAGGGCATATGTTTAGCCTAAAACATACTTTTTACGACGGTCCCGAAAACGATCCTGGCACTAAGATTGAAAATGTTGCCCGAGTTGGAGAAGATAATTTTAATGCAGATACTCATGGCGACAAAATTATAGATACTTATGCAACACCATTAAGTTATTCTAGGACAAATTGCGCTTATACAGACAGCTTACAGGATCCAGTGGGGAGATACTATTCTGATTATCCTCCGCAAGCAAAAAACTATATGAGTTATGCACATGGCTGTCAAGAAGAATTTACTCCTGGACAAGTATCTGTAATGAGAGCTTATATAACTTTGGTTGATGGTCTTGAAGGCGTTACAGCTATCATTAATAATGATGTCGACATATTATATCAACCTTATAAAGGAGAATATTTTTTAGCAGGCCCTTTACCTGTAGATGAAAATGGTCATTTAAATCCTCCTCTATTTCAATATGGATTTGATTATGTTTTTTATGACACAAGCCAAGCGGGAGTTTATAATCAACCATCAAGTTGGGATATAACAAATTTTTGGTATGGTGGGATAACAAATAGTTATGATGTTAATTACGCAACCCCAATAACACACCCTAACCATACCGCTTTTAAAATCTTGCAAATAGATGCTAATAATCCAAGAATGTGTTATAATAATTTTAATAAAGCTCCTAGTGGCGGTACTATAATAAAATTTTTAGATAATGTTCTAAATACAAATGTTACTATAACAGCTCAAGACTCTACTAGTATTAACAACCCGAACTTAATTAACAACTTAGACGCTGGCTTATATAATATCATTGAAAATTACGATGATGGTAGTAGTCAAGAAACCATGATTTTTAAAGAAAATAATTAATTTATTAGCTATGAAGAAATACATTTTAATTTCATTAATGTTGCTTGGGAGTTTTGCATATTCCCAAGTAACATTAATACCAGATCCATATTTTGAACAATTTTTAATCGATATTAATATAGATAGCGATGGAGTAGTTAATGGGCAGGTTTTAACTAGTGATGTAGACAGCATAACAGAACTTTTAGTTTATTCTGTATATCAATTAACAGATTTAACAGGATTAGAAGATTTTGTTAATTTAACTAATTTACAGCTTATTGAAATTGACATTACTGAAGTAAACCTAAGCACACTTACAGCACTTGATAATTTAACTATTACAGATGTTAGCTTAGAAAATTTAGACATTACTAATAATATTAACTTAACCTATTTAAGTCTCTCTTTAAATGAAAGTACACATTTTTATTTTAGTACAATTACTAGTGTTGATTTTAGTTTTAATACCCAGCTTTTATCTTTTGTTATTGATGGAACATTAATTACAGAATTGGATTTTTCAAATAACGTTAATTTACAAGGGTTTTCTATATTTAGAATGAACGAACTTACTACCCTAAACATTAAAAACGGTAATAACACTAATATTGTAGGTATACAAATTAATGAGTTTAACACCAGTTTATCATGTTTACAAGTAGATGATCCCCAATCTGTGATTGAAGGAATTTTACCCCCTTATGATAATTGGAATATTGACGTTAATCCTATTATCACAGATGATTGCTCCTTAGGAGTTCTTGATTTTATAAATAATCAAATTAAAATATTTCCAAATCCTGTAGAAAACACTTTATATATTAATTTACAAAATGGTATTACTTTAGAAAGTATACAGATATGTGATGTTTTGGGCAAAAAAATATTGGAAACAAACAGTGTTAACCAACTAGATATTTCAACACTTGCTAATGGTTTATTATTTGTGAACATCGTAACTGATAAAGGTATTGTTATTAAAAAAGTTATTAAACAGTAAGTTCCTTCTTCAACATTGATAGACCTACTAGATTTTAAAGGATTTATTCCTTTAGATGGAGAAATACTTCAAATTAATTAGACCTGAAAGGTTTTTAAAACCTTTCAGGTCTTTTACTTTATATTTCCATTACATAATAAGAAATAAAATCTTTCAGTTTACTTAATAATTTCTATTCTTTTATGTTTCCAAAAAACAATGTTTTAAGTAGTGATTATTCTAAGTTTACAGACCTGCTAGGTTTCCAAAACCTAGCAGGTCTTTTTGCTTTAAAAATCCTTATTTTTGCTTATTCAAAATAGATTATGCAAAATTCACCAAAACGATATACCATCACGGCAGCTTGCCATATACCAACGGACCCGTACATATTGGGCATTTAGCAGGAGTGTATGTTCCTGCCGATATTTATTCGCGTTTTCAGCGTATGCAAGGCAAGGATGTTGCTTTTGTTTGTGGAAGTGACGAACACGGTGTTCCTATTACGATTAAAGCTAAAAAGGAAGGCATTACACCGCAGCAAGTGGTCGATAAATACCATGCAATTATCAAGCAATCGTTTCAGGATTTTGGAATCTCTTTCGATAATTACTCTCGTACTTCAGCGAAAATTCATCACGATACCGCTTCCGATTTTTTTAAGAAATTATATGAAGAGGGAAAATTTATAGAACAAACCACCGAGCAGTTTTACGATACCGAAGCCAATCAGTTTTTAGCAGATCGTTTTATTGTAGGTACTTGTCCTAAATGTAATTTTGAAGAAAGTTACGGTGATCAATGTGAAAGCTGTGGAACTTCGCATAATGCTACCGATTTAATTAATCCGAAGTCATCTATTACCGGAAATACCCCTTCTTTAAAAGAAACAAAACACTGGTTTTTGCCATTGGACCAATACGAACCTTGGTTAAAAGAATGGATTGTTGACGGACATAAAAAAGACTGGAAAGCCAATGTTTACGGACAATGCAAATCGTGGATTGATGATGGATTACGTCCTAGAGCAGTAACTCGTGATTTGGATTGGGGAATCCCAGTACCTGTAGAAGGAGCCGAAGGAAAAGTGTTATATGTTTGGTTTGATGCTCCAATTGGTTACATTTCTGCTACTAAAGAATGGGCAGAAAAAGAAGGAAAAGATTGGGAACCGTATTGGAAAGACGAAGACACCAAATTGCTTCATTTTATAGGAAAGGACAATATTGTTTTTCACTGTATTATTTTTCCGAGTATGTTAAAAGCAGACGGAAGTTACATTTTACCAAACAATGTTCCTGCCAACGAATTTTTAAATTTAGAAGGAAATAAAATCTCTACTTCTAAAAATTGGGCGGTTTGGTTACACGAATATTTAGAAGAGTTTCCAAATCAGCAAGACGTGTTGCGTTATGCCTTAACTGCCAACGCACCTGAAACAAAAGACAACGATTTTACTTGGGCAGATTTTCAAGCTAGAAATAATAATGAATTAGTGGCCATCTTTGGAAATTTCATCAATCGTGTAGTGGTTTTAACCAATAAATATTACGACGGAATTGTACCAGAACCTGCTTCTTTTTCGGAAGTAGATTTGGCAACCTTAAACGAATTACGTGCCTATCCAATTGTAATTGCAAGTTCTATTGAAAGGTATCGTTTCCGTGAAGCACAAGCAGAATTAATGAATGTAGCTCGTTTAGGAAACAAATATTTAGCAGACGAAGAACCTTGGAAAACAATAAAAACAGACGAAGAGAGAACCAAAACAGTCATGTTTGTTTCGCTTCAAATCGCAACAGCATTGTCCACTTTATGTGAGCCATTTTTACCTTTTACTTCTTTAAAGTTGAAATCAATTTTATGTCTTAACGAGGAGAGTAGCGACGAAGTTACCTCTTCAACTCATGAGATTGCCACGCCTCTAAAAAACGAGGCTCGCAAAGACAATGTCACTTCGACTCCGCTCAGTGACCGAGGAAACCGTACTCTGAGCGGAGCCGAAGAATGGAACGGAGTAACCTCCAAACAAACCCTAATCCCAACAGGACACCAAATAGGAAAAGCAGAATTATTATTCAGTAAAATTGAAGACGAACAAGTTCAACAGCAATTAGATAAATTACAAGCTACAAAAAAAGCCAACGAAGTGATGAATGCAACTCCTGAACCTCAAAAAGATACCATTCAATTTGATGATTTCACCAAACTCGATATGCGAGTAGGAACTATTTTAGAAGCCGAAAAAATGCCAAAAACTAAAAAACTATTGGTTTTAAAAGTAGATACAGGTATTGATGTCCGTACCATTGTTTCTGGAATTGCAGAAAGTTTCTCGCCAGAAGAAGTGATTGGAAAAAAAGTAACCGTTCTAGTTAATTTAGCACCAAGAGCATTGCGAGGTGTGGAAAGCGAAGGAATGATTTTAATGACCGAAACTCCTGATGGAAAATTGGTGTTTTTGAATCCGGATTCAGAGGATGTTAAGAATGGGACTTCTATAAATTAATAGCTTTAAAATGAAATATATCTTATCCGCCTTATTTTTTGTTTCGATTACAACTTTTAGCATTGCCCAAAAAGAAGTTTTTAAAATAAAAAACACAGATTTTTCACCATCATTTAAAAATAAAAATTCTTATTCTTTTTGGTTATGTTCTTAAATAATGTGGAATATTTAATTTCTCATATTCTGTTTCAATACTCCTGTATTGATAAATTGCTTTAATGTTTGTCACCATGATTTTTGCGAACTCTTTTATAGGTTCTGATGATTTTTTTATCTTT
>JAJRQR010000148.1 GCA_024280145.1 Bacteroidota bacterium | reverse complement strand
TTCTCAAACTACGGTTTTAGATATTTATGGTCGTATAATGAATCATACCGATTTTAATAATTTGAAGCGGGCTTAGCTATTTTCTTATTTAAATTTCTCAAACCAAGCAATGGTATGCGCCACTTTAGTTATTAAATTACTGGGTCTTGCTGCAATACCATGGGAAGCTTCAGGAATTTCTACCAATACCGTTTCAATTTTTCGAAGTTTTAATGCGTGATACAACTGTTTTGCTTCACTTGGTGGTGTTCGTAAATCATTCATCCCAACCATGACCATTGTTGGAGTTTCTACGTTTCCTACTAATGAAATTGGCGAAAATTTCCAGTAGCCTTTAAAATTTTCCCAAGGCTGCCCTGGATATCGAGAATTGGCATAACCGTAGTAATTATCTGCCGTTAAAGTTTTACTAATCCAATTCATTACAGGTTTTGTCACAACGGCAGCTTTAAACCGATTTGTTTTTCCGATGATCCAAGCAGTCATAATTCCGCCAGCACTTCCTCCAGTTACAAACAAATTATCTTCATCTACATTTCCTTTTTTAATCACCGCATCCAAACCGTCCATTACATCGTTAAAATCATCACCTGGATAATTATTATAGAGTAAGTTTCCAAATTCCTCTCCGTAGCTAGTACTTCCGCGTGGATTTGGGTAAAAAACCATATATCCTGCTGCTGCATACAACTGAATTTCAGTAGAGAAATTTCCAGTATAATTTAAAATGGGACCTCCATGATTTTCAATAATTATTGGGTATTTTTTATTCTTATCGAAGTCAGAAGGATACACAATCCAACCTTGAATATCTAAGCCATCTACCGAAGAATTGTACCAGATTTCTTCCACTCTCCCTAAAGAACGATAGGCTAATAAACCTTCATTCAGTTGAGTTAAAACGGAAGTGCTTTTAGATTTCAAGGAAGTTACTGCAAGGTCTGAAGGTCTGTTGAAAGCCGCATAAGTAAAAGCAATTTTTCCTGTTTCTGAAACCGAAAAATTTCCACTTGCATAAGGTCTTCCTAAACTGGTTCCTCCTAATTCATTGGTTATTTCTGTAATTTTTCCGTTTAAATCCATAAACGAAATTTTTGTTTTCCCTAAATCTTCATACAAAACATAAAGTCCTTTGCTGTCTTTTGACCAAACTGCTTTTTTAATACTTCGATCTAATTCATTTGAAATAACTCGTTTGTTATTTCCATTTCGATCCATTAAAGACAATTGTGCTAACTGATAGGTCTGTACTTTATCTTGATAACCGATATAAGAAATATATTTTCCATTAGGAGAAACGGAAGGCAAATAGTCAGGCCCATTTTGTGTTGTATAGGTTTTAATCTGAAGCGTATGAACATTCACAGAATACACTTCAGAATTTCTAAAATCGTATTCCCAATCCTCATTTAAGTTTCCTGAAAAGAAAATTTCCTCACCGTTTGGAGACCACGAAATAGTTCCTCGATGATTAAAATTTCCTTCAGTTAATTTTCTTGGAGCACCACCGTCAGCAGATACAACAAACAAATGGCTAAATCCTGGTTTTATATAGCCGGCACCATCTTGCTCATGTTTTAATCGATCCGTAACTCTTGGAGAAGCTGCCCATTTCGCGCCTGTTGGTTTGGTAGGCATTTTTGCAATTACAGGTGCTTTTGCATTTATTTTCATTGAAAACACCAACTGCTTTCCGTCTGGTGACCAAGCTAAAGACGACGGACTGTTTTCTAACTGTGTTAATTTGGCGGTTACGTTTGATGCTATCCAATGTACATATATTTCGCTTCCGTTTTCAGAACTACTCACAAAGGCAATTCTATCGCCAGATGGAGACCATTTTGCTTGGCTTTCATTTACATCCCTACTCGTTAATTTATGTAGATTTTTTCCTTCTGAAGAGATGATCCAAAGACTTCCTCTAGAACGATCTTTCATAATATCGAATCCCATTCGTCTAAAAATAATCGAATTCCCATCAGGTGAAATTTGAGGATCACCCGCATATTCCAACTGAAAAACATCCAAGGCTGAAAAAGGAGTTTTTACTTGTGCAATACTATTTAAACTAACAAATAGAAAACCAATTAATAAGGTATAGTAAAATTTCATAATTATTATTTACTTGCTAAATTAAACTATAAAATTCTTTAGAAAAAGTATTTGAAAAAAATAAGTACATTTGGATAAAAAATATATGAAAAATTCACTTCTCCGCTACTCTTTATTACTTTTAATAATAGTTTCCTTTATTTCTTGTAATAATGATAAAAATAATTCAGAATTAAAAGACTCCAGTTTATTGAAAGAATATCCTAACGAGTGGATGTATAACCAACGTGCATATCCTGATAATTATATCAATTCCGAAGCGATAAAATCTGCAATATTACAATCTAAAAGCATCATTAACAATCGTGCTCCTCAAGGAACTGATTGGACTTTGGTAGGGCCACTTAACACCGGAGGAAGAATAACCGATGTAGCTATTTCACCTGATA
>JAJRQR010000147.1 GCA_024280145.1 Bacteroidota bacterium | reverse complement strand
CTTCAGCAACAACTATAGACTTGTCCATTTTGTTACTAGTAACTACACCAATACGTTCTTTTCTTAAATTTCTTTTTTCCATCTTTCAGCTTGGTACTATTGTACTTCTCTTTTAGTTAGTTCAGTCGCAATTCTTGCTATAGCTCTTCTTTGCGCTTTAAGTTGAATTGGATTTTCCAACGGTGTAATAGCATGTGCCATTTTTAAGTCTGAAAATGCTTTTCTGTTTTCAGAAAGCTTTTCTTGTAATTCCGCTGTTGATGCTTCTTTTATTTCAGATTGTTTCATAATAAATTAAGCTTGAAATGTTCTAGATACAATGAATTTTGTTTTTACTGGTAACTTTTGAGCTGCAAGACGCAATGCCTCTTTTGCAGTTTCAATTGGCACACCTGATACTTCAAACAACATTCTTCCTGGTTTTACCACAGCTGCCCAATACTCTACAGCACCTTTACCTTTACCCATTCTTACTTCAAGAGGTTTCTTTGTAATAGGTTTGTCTGGAAATATCATTATCCAGATAGAACCTTCTCTTTTCATAAAACGAGTAGCAGCAATACGTGCAGCTTCTATTTGACGCGATGTCAAGAAAGTTGAATCTAAAGATTTTATACCAAAAGTTCCAAAAGCAAGTTGGCTTCCACGTCCGGCATTACCTTTCATTCTACCTTTTTGCTGTTTACGAAACTTCGTTCTTTTTGGTTGTAACATTTTATTCTATTTAAAAATTACTTTCTACGACGTGATTTGTTTGCTCCACCTCGCTTGTTGTTACCGCCTTTTCCACCTTTTTTGGTTAAACCAACCAATGGAGAAAGCTCTCTTTTTCCGTACACTTCACCTTTCATGATCCATACCTTAACACCCAACCTACCATAAGTAGTGTGCGCCTCAACTAAAGCATAATCTATGTCGGCTCTAAATGTTGATAAAGGAATACGACCATCTTTATAAGATTCAGAACGTGCCATTTCCGCACCGTTTAATCGGCCTGAAATTTGCACTTTAATACCTTCAGCGTTCATACGCATAGCTGCTGTAATTGCCATTTTAATTGCACGACGGTAAGAGATTCTATTCTCTATTTGTCTTGCAATACTAGCTCCTACTACATGCGCGTCCATTTCCGGTCTCTTAATCTCGTGGATGTTTATTTGTACATCTTTACCAGTAATTTTCTTAAGCTCTTCTTTTAGCTTGTCTACCTCTTGTCCACCTTTTCCGATAATAATACCAGGTCTAGCAGTAGTGATAGTAACGGTTACAAGCTTAAGGGTACGCTCAATAATTACCCTTGACACACTAGCTTTTTGCAAACGAGCATGAACATATTTTCTAATCTTGTCGTCTTCAGCTAATTTATCGCCGTAGTCGTTGCCTCCGTACCAGTTGGATTCCCATCCTCTAATGATACCTAAGCGATTTCCGATTGGATTTGTTTTTTGTCCCATTTATTAATTGCTTTGTGTGTTATCGTTAGCAGCAAGCACAAGTGTTACGTGATTGCTTCTTTTTCTAATTCTGTGTGCACGTCCTTGTGGTGCTGGACGAAGTCTTTTCAACATACTTCCTCCATCAACACGGATTTCTTTTACAAAAAGATCAGCATCTTCAATTGAAGCATCTTCATTTTTTGCTTGCCAATTTGCAATGGCAGACAATAATAACGTCTCTAAACGACGTGAAGCTTCTTTTGGGCTAAACTTTAATATATTAAGTGCTTTGTCTATTTTTTCACCGCGAACTAAATCTGCAACTAAGCGCATTTTTCTAGGTGATGTAGGGCAATTGTTCAATTTAGCAAAGTACATTGTTTTCTTTGCTTCCTTGATTTTATCTGCTCTTTCTCTTTTACGAACTCCCATGGCTTATTTTTTTCCTTTGTTTTTTGCACCTGCGTGACCACGGAATGATCTAGTTGGTGAAAATTCTCCTAATTTATGTCCTACCATATTTTCTGTTACATATACAGGAATAAATTGTCTTCCGTGATGTACTGCTATGGTTTGTCCAACAAAATCCGGAGTTATCATTGAAGCCCGTGACCAAGTTTTGATTACAGTCTTTTTATTCGACTCAACGTTTTGTTGTACTTTTCTGTCTAATTTATAGTGAACGTAAGGTCCCTTTTTTAACGATCGTGCCATATCTTATTTCTTTCTACGTTCGATTATATATTTATTACTCGCTTTAGTTTTAGAACGGGTTCTAAATCCTTTTGCAGGAATACCGTTTCTAGAACGTGGGTGTCCACCAGAAGATTTACCTTCACCACCACCCATTGGGTGATCAACAGGATTCATCACTACTGGTCTTGTTCTTGGTCTTCTACCTAACCATCTTGATCTACCCGCTTTACCTGAAACTAATAACTGATGATCACTATTTGAAATAGCTCCTATCGTTGCAGAACAAGTAATTAATATTAAACGAGTTTCACCTGAAGGTAATTTTATGGTAGCAAACCTTCCATCACGTGCCATTAATTGAGCAAATGCACCAGCACTACGTGCTAATACAGCTCCTTGACCTGGATGTAATTCGATACAAGAAATGATTGTTCCTAATGGAATATTTTCTAAAAGCATACAGTTTCCGATTTCTGGAGCAACTTTGTCTCCTGAAACGATATTCTGTCCAACTTTAAGTCCACTTTGAGCTACAATGTATCGCTTTTCACCATCTTGATAGTTTAATAAAGCGATAAATGCTGTACGATTTGGATCATACTCAATTGAAGCAATTGTTGCAGGAACACCTGCTTTGTTACGTTTGAAATCGATAATTCGATAACGTCTTTTATGACCTCCACCTTTATAGCGCATGGTCATTTTTCCTTGACTGTTACGTCCCCCAGTTCTTTTAATCGGAGCTAATAAACTTTTCTCCGGCTTATCAGTTGTAATGGCGTCATATCCATTTACAACTCTAAATCGCTGTCCTGGGGTGATTGGTTTTAATTTTCTTACTGACATTTTTGTCTAATTTATCTAATTGCTTAGATGTTACTGTAAAAATCTATTGTATCACCTTCCGCCAACTGTACTATTGCCTTTTTAACAGCATTAGTTTTACCAGTTTGAATTCCCGTTTTTGTATGACGAGTTTTTCTATCTGGGCGGACATTTATAGTTCGAACTTTAGTAACCGAAACTTCATAAGCAGCTTCCACCGCTTTTTTAATTTCTACCTTGTTCGCCTTTGTATTCACAGCAAACGTATATCTGTTGAATTTTTCAACATCAGCCGTTGCTTTTTCTGTAATTATAGGTTTAATTAAGATATTCATTATTTCTAATTACTTAAGTTTGATTCAATTCCTTCTAATGAACCTTCAAACAACACTAAGCTGTTTGCGTTCATAATTTTATAAGTACTTAAGTGAGAGTTTGTTATCACTTCTGTGCTTTTTAAATTACGCGAGGACAAATATAGATTATTATTTGACTCTCCCAACACAAATAAGGATTTTTTAGCATCAAGTCCTAAAGACTTTAAAACTGCTGTAAATTCTTGTGTTTTTGGTGCATCAAAATTAAGATCCTCAATTACTAAAATTGCTTTCTCGTTTGCCTTGATACTCAATGCAGAACGACGTGCTAATCTTTTAAGATTCTTATTTAATTTGAAAGAATAATTTCTTGGTCTAGGACCAAACATTCTACCACCACCTCTAAAAACACCAGATTTGATACTTCCCGCACGAGCTGTACCTGTTCCTTTTTGTTTTTTAATTTTTCTTGTACTTCCTGTAATCTCCGCTCTTTCTTTAGCTTTATGCGTACCTTGTCTTTGATTGGCAAGATATTGCTTTACATCAAGATATAAGGCGTGATTGTTAGGCTCTATTCCAAACACATCTTTAGAAAGCTCAACCTTTCTACCTGTGTCTTTTCCGTTTTTGTCTAATACTGCTACCTTCATTATTTCTGAATCGTTACGTAAGCATTTTTAGCTCCAGGAATACATCCTTTTACTACAAGTAGGTTCTTATCAGCCACTACTTTTAACACTTTCAGGTTTTGTACTTTCACTTTTTCATTACCCATTTGTCCAGCCATACGCATACCCTTAAATACTCTTGCAGGATATGAAGCTGCACCAATAGATCCAGGAGCTCTTAATCGGTTATGTTGACCGTGAGTAGCTTGACCTACACCAGCAAAACCGTGACGTTTTACAACACCTTGAAATCCTTTTCCTTTTGAAGTTCCTGAAATATCCACAAACTCCCCTTCATTAAAATGCTCCACGGATATCGTGTCGCCTAATTTGTAATCTTCTTCAAATCCTTGGAATTCAACGACTTTACGCTTTACAGCGGTTCCTGCTTTTTTAGCATGCCCTTGAGCAGCTTTTGTAGCAGTCTT
>JAJRQR010000146.1 GCA_024280145.1 Bacteroidota bacterium | reverse complement strand
GTATTCACTTATTACTGAAATAGCGTAACCCACAATAAAAATACTTGTTACAATTAAGCCTGAAGTAAATAGTTTTTCAGCATCACTTAAAGGCTCCACTTCCTTAAAACCTACTGTTGAAATAGTGATGATCGTCATATAAATAGCATCTACCAACGAGAATCCAAATGCAAACATATAGGTAAGCGATCCTGCTAAAAACAAAAATAGCAAGAGAGACAAGGCAACAATTATTTTAATATGAAATAACTTTCTCATAAATCAAAAACAGAAGTTCTTTTAGTGTAAAATAAGTCTTTTAACCCAAGTAAAAATGCTAAAGTGATGTAAAATGCGAAACCAATTCCGACGGTTGCAAATGATAAATAAATAAAAAACAGACGGACATTTTTTGCTCGAATTCCTAATCTATCAGCAAAACGCGAACTCACGTAAAAACCATGTCTTTCAAAATAATGACGTATTGAATATATCCATTTTAGCATATTGCAAAATAATAAATTCTTTTATGAAATGTAAGTTTTATTGTATTTTGTATACTTTAATACTATCAATTTTTAAAACGAATGCTATTTTGAATAAATCCAAATTTATTTTTTGCTTTTTAGTTTGTTTATTAATAGGTTTTTTCGGTTTTTCTCAAAGCCCTTGGATTAAAAATAAAGGAGAATTTTATACACAATTTAGTTTCTCAACAATTCCAAGTTATAACGAAATGTATGGTAATCCAGATTATCTACTAAACAGAAACATCACCGATAATACATTTCAATTATATGGTGAATATGGAGTTTCTGATAAAACAACTTTACTTTTAAATGTGCCTTTTAAAAATATAACTACTAGTGATGTTATAAATCCAATACTTTTGGACCCTGAGACTATAAACGGAAGCACAAGCAACGCCTTTGGAAATATTGAAATCGGAATTAAACACTAGTTCTTACGATGAAGTTTTAGGAATTAGAACTGGTTACGATGCTTTTACTTTTACTCCATTGTTAAATTTCGGAAGGAGTTTCAACAAAAGCTACCTACAAGCTTTTACAGGGTTCAACATTAGAACCAACAATTATAGTTCTAATTTTACAATAGGTGCCGAAGGGGGAGCTAAACTCTTTAATAGAATTTGGTTGGTTGCCTTTTTAGACTTTGTAATTTCTTTAGATAATGGAGATATTGAACTTCCTATTGAAAATCAGTTAACAGCATTGTATGTAAACAATCAAGAATATACCGCTTTTGGCTTAAAATTTATTGGAAAAATTACACCAAATTTCGAGCTTATTGCTGGTTTTGGAGGAGCTTTCTCAGGAAATAATGTTGCTAAACAAGCTGTATTAAACTTTGGAGTTTATTATAAAATTAGATCTACTCACTCTTCAAAATAGCATTTCCAATCGCACATTGTAAACATTGTTTTTTAGTACAATACTCATTTTTTAACTGAAGCAATGCCTGTGATTGCAAACTATTTTTGGAAGAAGAACGCAACTGATTATACTTTTTTATAATGCTATTTTCTTCAACTGAAATACCTGTTGCTAGTTGTAGTAAATCCTCAGAAGTATCTTTTCCCATAACTTTTTCGTAGCTAAACAAAACAGGAATTACGGTATTTATCAATAATAAATCGATAAACTTTTTTGTTAGTTTTTTCTGCCTCCTTACTGAATCAACTCCAAAATTATAATGTGTATCCCAATATTCACTGGCTGAAAGAGTAAATATTTTATAATAATCATCCAATGAATTGGCTTTAATAATTTCCGAAAAAAGAGATGGTTTGTCAGAATATAAAACTGCTAATTGTGACAACCTAATCGTTGGAAAATTGGGAGGCCGCAATCTAAAATACTTCGGGAAAACAACTGTAGTATTGGTTAATTGAAACTTATGTTTTAAAAATTCATGTTTCCTTTTCAAATCATCAAAATAGGAATCTTCTTTTGGTTCTTCAAAAAAACCTGCTTGTCCAAAAAACAAGGCTTCTAATAATTTTAAATCATTGCTTTTTTTAATTATCGAAAAGTCAAAAGATTTTGAAATACTATAAAAAGATTCGCTATTTACTTTAAGTCCAAAGTTCTTACTTAATAAGGTAAACAGAACTGCTTCCCAATGGTTATTTGATGCTTTTAATTCTGTTTCAATTAAAATAGACTTTTGTTGCAAACGCTCTAAATACAATCGTTCCAACCAGTTTTCAAAAACAAAAGAATCAACTTGAGCAAAATCGTTCTCACAAGGAATCCATTGTTGCTGTTTAGAAGTTAGTTTTCGATAATTTTCCAACACATTCTTATCAACAATTCCTTTTAATTCTAATGTTGGAATGACTGAATTATCTTTACGAAAAACATCGCCATCGTGTTCCCAAACTACATGTAAAATCACATTATCATAGGCAGTATCTTCTTCGTGATGATGTGCATACCAATCGCTGGATTTAATATGTATTTCTACATTTCCAGCCCACAATTGTTGATTGACGCTAACTTGCGAATTAAAAAAATCGGGTCCTGAATTTAAGTTGTGTTCTCCTACTTTTTCAACTGTAATGGTTTCGTTTAAAACAGTTTTTAGATGGCGAGTAGAAAATTTCTGAAACTTCCACAGATAATGTAGAAAATCCTCTTTCATTTTGATTCGTATATTTACGGGGAGTCGCAAACGGAATTACACAAAGTTACAGGAATTTTGTAAGTAATCAAAAGTTTAAAGACAAAGCATTTTATGAAGAACCTTTTAAAGTCCATTTTTATTTCGGCATTCCCGATGTTTGCAATTTATATACTTATAACTAGCAGCCTTCAATTATATAATAATGGATTTTCTACTCACTATTTAGGAAACCTACTTTCTGCTGGTACTGTTGTTTTCTTTTTTGCTGGATTGTTTTTAAAACCGCAAGCCCGAACTAGTAAAAACCTTATTCTTTTTAGCTCATTAATTGGTCTCGGATTTTTACTCAATGTATTTTCAATAGTGACTTCTGAAAATCCAAATCTTTTTGAATCAGCAACAATTAGCACCTTAATTATTCTTTGGGTTTTATATTTAAAATGGTATTCGGTTTTTGAAGAACGAGAAACTAATTTATTAAAAGTTGGCAACCTTCTACCAAGTTTTGAAGTGGAAACAGTTTCAAAAAAAAGCATTTCTTCAGAAACATTTAAAGGAAATCCGACTATTTATTTATTCTATCGTGGCAATTGGTGTCCATTATGTATGGCACAAATCAAAGAGATCGCAGCTAAATATAAAGAATTGGAAAAACGAGGAGTTATCATGAATTTTATAAGCCCACAACCACATCATTATTCCAAAACACTTACTGATAAATACCAATTAAATTTCAATTTCTTAACCGATGTTGATAATAAAGTGTCAAAACAATTAGGGATTTTTTCTGAAAACGGAATTCCTGCTGGATTTCAAGTGTTTGGATATGATAGTGATACAGTTTTACCAACGGTGATTATTACCGATGCTACTGGAAAAATTATCTTTTTAGATGAAACCGATAATTATCGAGTAAGACCTGAGCCTGAAACTTTTTTACGGGTTTTGGACGGAATTTAATAAATATTAAAGCATCTTCATGAGATTCCTACCTTACCTCTCCACTTAAGCTTCAGCGGCAAGCGGACGTAGGAATGATACTAATCAATATACCCCATTTCTCGCATCCAATCGTCATTAAACATTTTTCCTACATAACGGCTTCCATGATCGTGAAATAACACCACCACCACATCGTCTTTTGTAAAATGTTCTTTTAATTGAAGCACTCCCTTTATTGCAGAACCTGCTGAGTTTCCTAAAAACATTCCTTCTTCTTTGGCAAGTCTTTGTGTATAAATAGCTCCGTCTTTATCGGTTACTTTGGTGAATCCATCAATGATATCGAAGTTTACATTTTTTGGAAGAATGTCTTCTCCAATTCCTTCGGTCACATAAGGATAGATTTCCTTTTCATCGAAAATTCCTGTTTCATGGTATTTTTTAAATACACTTCCATAGGTATCTACTCCCCAAATTTTAATGTTTGGGTTTTGTTCTTTTAAGTATTTTCCAACGCCAGAAATCGTTCCTCCAGTTCCAACACCCACTACAAAATGTGTAATTTTTCCATCGGTTTGTTCCCAGATCTCTGGACCCGTACTTTGGTAATGTGCTTTTGCATTACTCGGATTGTCATATTGATTTACATACCAACTATTAGGTGTTTCTTCCGCCAAACGTTTAGAAACTGAATAATACGAACGTGGATCTTCAGGTTCAACAGCGGTTGGGCAAACCACTACCTCAGCTCCTACTGCTCTTAAAATATCACATTTTTCTTTGGACTGTTTGTCTGCCAACACAAAAATACATTTGTAGCCTTTTATAATGGCTGCTAATGCCAATCCCATTCCCGTGTTCCCTGAAGTTCCTTCAATAATAGTTCCTCCTGGTTTTAAACGTCCGTCTGCCTCTGCATCTTCAATCATCGTAAGAGCCATACGGTCTTTCACGGAATTTCCAGGGTTAAACGTTTCGTATTTTGATAATACCAAACAAGGTAATTCTGCGGTAAGTTTATTTAATTTAACTAAGGGAGTATTACCAATAGTTTCAAGAATGTTTTCTGCGTATTTCATTTGTGATTTTTAAAGATTGCAAATGTAATGAATTGAAATTCCAAAAAAGAAAATGAAGTAATTTTATAAAGTTCAATTAAAAAAATATCTAGAAGACTTTTCTACTCAAACCGAATAGCCTTAACAGGAGCAATCTTAGAAATCAAAAAAGAAGGAATCAATAACATTAACAAACAAAGTACTAGTGTTCCCATATTTAACAGAAAAATATTGGTAAAACTTATATAAACCGAAGCTTCCGTAACATAATACACTGAAGGATCTAGCTTTATTAATTTGAATTGTTTTTGAAGTAGCAACAGTCCAATTCCTATTAAATTCCCCCAGAACAATCCTTTACAAATTAGGTAAATGGCATTGTATAAAAATATTCTTCTTATGCTTTTATCTTCACTTCCTAAAGCTTTTAAAACCCCTATCATTTGGGTTCTTTCCAAAATTAAAACCAGCAATGCAGTGATCATATTTATTCCTGCGACTAAAATCATAATTCCGATGATAAGTGCCACATTAAAATCGAAAAGTTCAATCCATTTAAAAATGGAGTAATACCTTTCTTTAATAGTTTGTGTGTCTAAAAAGCTTCCGATTTCATCATAAACCTGAATGCCAATTTCGTCAATTTTATTAAAATTTTCTACAAATACTTCAAAGGAACCAACTTCGTCTTCCTTCCATTTATTAAGTCGTTGAATATGTCGAATATCAGCAATTACAAACTTGTCATCAAATTCCTGAAAACCACTATTATAAACCCCTGACACTACAAAACCTCTAATTCTAGGTGGTTTTGTACTATCCCTTCTAAGAAAATAAGTAGTTGCTTTATCGCCTACTTTTAGATGCAATCTATTGGCGATATATTCCGAAACTAAAATCTCTTCATTTAAGGTAGAAGAATAATCGGGTAATTTTCCTTCCACTAAAACTTCAGAAAAAAAATGCCAATCGTATTCGCCTCCCACTCCTTTTACGACTACTCCTTCAAAATCACTTTCGGTTCTAATAATTCCTCCTTTTGAAGCAGTTGCCTGGATATGTTTAATACCTTCTATTGAATTAAATTCTGGATAAAAGTCTTGGTTTTTGGAAATAGGATTTTGTGAATCGGAAGAGAAATTGGTGTCGAAATTAGAAATTACTATGTCGCCATTAAAAGCAGAAACTTTTTCATGAATCTTTTTTTGAAGCCCAACACTTGTCGCCATCGATATTAACATCGTTACAAATCCGATTGTAATTGATACGATTGCAATTTTTATTATTGGTGCCGAAACACTATTTTTATACTCCTTTGCGGAAATAATTCGCTTGGCGATGAAATATTCGAAATTCACGTAATTACTTATGACTTTAACTGTTTTCAAAAATACACAATTCTTATGGCTAGCCTTCACAATCTTAACTTGTTTTTCTTGTGGAAGTCAGAATCAAAAAAGTGAGAAGGGAAAAGTAAAAAGTGAAAAAAGCAATACTCATCAAGTTCAGCAAGTAAATGACCCCTTAATAGTTGGAGCAAATCAGTTTGAAGAGTATTATAAAATTCTGAAAGGCAAAAAGGTTGGTGTTGTTGCTAATCAGGCTTCCATTGTAAATTTAAACAGTGTCGCTCATTACGAAAACGGATTTGAAGAAACCATCGATTTACAACTTCATTTGGTAGATTATTTAAAAAATCAAGCTATTGATATTCAAAAAGTTTATACTCCGGAACATGGATTTAGAGGAAAAGCTGATGCAGGCGAAGTAGTAAAAGATGGAATCGACACCAAAACTGGGTTGCCCATTATTTCTCTTTACGGAAAAAACAAAAAGCCCAGCAAAGAGCAATTAGCAGGTATTGAAATCATGGTGTTTGATATTCAAGATGTGGGTGCACGATTTTACACCTACATTTCAACGCTTCATTATTTGATGGAAGCTTGTGCTGAGAATAATATTCCCTTATTAATTTTAGATCGCCCCAATCCTAACGGTCATTATATCGACGGTCCTATTTTAGAGGTTCAACATAAAAGTTTTATCGGAATACACCCTATTCCTGTGGTTCACGGAATGACTATTGGCGAATATGCACAAATGATTAACGGTCAGAAATGGTTAAAAAACGGAGTGAATTGCGATTTAACCATTATTGAAATGAAGAATTACACTCATCAAACTCCTTATTCTTTACCCATAAAACCCTCACCAAATTTACCCAATGACGTTGCGATTAACCTCTATCCGAGTTTGTGCTTTTTTGAAGGAACTCCACTTAGTGCGGGTCGTGGTACCGAAATGCAATTTCAGATTTTTGGAAGCCCAGAATTACCTTCTGAACCATATAATTTTACTTTTACTCCACAATCCAATGAAGGAGCAAAATATCCAAAATTTAAAAATGAATTATGCTACGGAAAGGATTTAAGAAACAACAAACACTTAGATAAATTAAACTTAGAATGGCTAATTGAAGCTTATGTTTCTACTGGAAAAAAGAAAGGCTTTTTTACTCCGTATTTCGCAAAATTAGCAGGAACCACAAAATTACAAGAGCAAATAGAACAAGGATATACCTATCGTGAAATTAGAAAAACTTGGCTGAAGGATTTAGAAGAATTTGATCGGATGCGGCAGGAGTATTTGTTGTATGAATAATGAAAGGGTAAAAATACTT
>JAJRQR010000012.1 GCA_024280145.1 Bacteroidota bacterium | reverse complement strand
TCCTATGGCCCTGGAGATTTTAATCATGCTGAAGAAATTGTCGTACAACAAACAACTTCGCAAAACCTGTCTCAAGAGGAAATTGATACTAAAATCGCTTCCTTTAAATTAGAGAATTCGTACATTGGTATCGTTGGAAAAGCAATAGAACCTGCCGTAAAACCTCTAGGATACGATTGGAAAATAGGAATTGCATTAATAAGTTCCTTCGCCGCAAGAGAAGTTTTTGTTGGGACATTAGCCACCATTTACAGCGTTGGAAATGACGATGTAGAAACCATAAAAAACAAAATGGGAGCAGAAATAAATCCCGATACTGGCAAACCCTTATTTAATTTTGCCAGCGGAATATCACTCTTGCTTTTTTATGCTTTTGCCATGCAATGTGCCAGTACGCTAGCCATTGTAAAACGAGAAACTAACTCTTGGCGATGGCCTTTATGGCAGTTAGTATCTATGACAATGGTTGCTTATATTACCGCTTTAATTGCTTATCAATTCCTTAAATAAAAATAATGCAAACAGTATTAGTTATTCTTGTCTTTTTAATAGCAGCAGGTTTTTTACTGAAAAAATTTGTATGGAAACCTATTTTAGAAAAGAAACAAAAAAAGAATACAAGCATTGATGGTAGCAATACCAAATGCGGAAATAATGACTGTGGCTGTCATTAATTGCTAAAAAACAAGCTTGCCATCGTACCTACTAATAAAAGGATTGAAATCACATACATTGAGTTTAATTTCCACCCTTCATTTTTCCAGTTTTTAACAGATAGAAAAAGTAAAACAGGAATTGCAATTAATGCCGGAATGGTTAGTAATTCACCGAAAACTCCAATGAGTACCGCTTCTATTTCAAAATGAGAAATTAACTGCAAACCCATAAAGTAACAGGCAATTAAAACACTTCCAAAAACAATTTTAGTTTTCATTTTTTTCAATAGAAACCACTAATTGGTATTTCTTTTTTGTTCCAGAATCTTCAGACGAAGGGTAGGGGTTTAAGGTTATTCCTGTTACTTTTTTTTCTTTGGAAGTAATTAAAGTTAGATCTTTAGATTCTCCTTGTTTTAGTTGACCAAAAATCAATTCTTTTTGAAGTGATTCTTTTCCTTTTACAGAAATTTCAACCAATACTTTAGCACGACCAGCCCATACGCAAGTTGTATATTTTGGGCATCGGGAATCTTCTAACACTTTTATAAATGTTATTTGATGATTTTCAATAGTAATTGTTTCTCCTAAGGAAATAGATGTTTCCTTTTCAGAAGTAATGGCTTTTTTATTAGATGTACACCCGATTATTGTTAAGAGTATTAAAAGTATTGAAAGAAGGTTTTTCATAGTATTATATTTTGAGTAAATGTAATAGTTTTTTTAATATTGTTTTTCCTTCTTAGGTTTAAATTTTACCCAAGGCCAACATCCAAGGACATCATCACAATAAAACCTCCGATAAAGCCAAGTGTGGCAATGTCTGTATATTTATCTCGTTGGGTCTCGGGAATTACTTCTTCCACCACTACAAAAATCATTGCTCCTGCTGCAAATGCTAATGCATAAGGTAATATTGGTGTAAAAAAAGAAACAGCAACTGCTCCAAGAACTGCCGCAATAGGTTCTACTACGGCAGAAAGTTGTCCGTACCAAAAACTTTTAAACCGGGAAACTCCTTGTCTTCTTATAGGCATTGAAACAGCAAATCCTTCAGGGAAATTCTGAATTCCGATCCCAATTGCTAATGAGATTGCTGCGATAACCATTTCGGTTTGTTCCACACCAACTAGTGAAGAGGCGGCTCCAAACAACACACCTACCGCCAAACCTTCAGGTATGTTATGAAGCGTTATTGCTAAAACTAGAAGTGTAGTTCGATGCCATTCGGTTTTTATTCCTTCAGCTTCGTCTTTTTTAAAATTGATGTGTAAATGAGGCATTATTTTATCCATTCCGAAGAGAGTAAGAGCTCCTAATGCAAATCCGACAGCAGCCGGAATTACTTTTACAAAACCTTCGCCTTCACTGTTTTCAATTGCAGGTGCTAATAAACTCCAAAAACTTGCTGCCACCATCACACCACCTGTAAAGCCAAGCATTCCGTCTAAAACAGCACGGTTGGCTTTTTTAAAGAAAAATACCAAAGCAGCACCCAAAGCAGTTAATGCCCAGGTAAATATGGAAGCATATAAGGCAGCTAAAATTGGGCTTTCTTTTGCGAATTCTACTATCTGATCAAACATAATTTTAATTGATTACGAAAATGTTTTTTGCACTTAATTCTGAAATAAAAGAAGGCTTTCCTGCAACTTCAATGGTTATTGAGCCATCAAATTCCTCAATATTTAGCACTTTTATTTTTGTGCCAATATTTATGGATAATTTATCTAAATATTGTAAAAATTGCGAGTTAGATTCCTTTACACCAACACAAATTGCTTTTTGATTTTCCTTTAAATCGGAAAGCAACTTTTTATCGGAAGGTTTTATAAGTCCATTTTTATCGGGAATAGGGTCACCGTGAGGATCAAAATTTGGATGATCTAGAAAAGTATCCAATCTGGTAATTAATTCATCCGATTTAATATGTTCTAACTGCTCAGCTATATCATGAACTTCATCCCATTGAAAATTTAACTTCTCAACTAAAAAAACTTCCCAAAGACGGTGTTTTCTAATGACATTGGCTGCAATTTTTTTTCCTTTTTTAGTTAAAATTGCACCTTTGTATTTTTGATAAGAAAGCACTTTTTTTTCAGCTAATTTCTGAACCATATCAGTTGCTGAGGATGGCTTTGTGTTCATTTTAATTGCAATTGCATTGGT
>JAJRQR010000145.1 GCA_024280145.1 Bacteroidota bacterium | reverse complement strand
TATATGACGATCATCACTATTTCAACAGTAGGTTTTAAGGAAGTGGAGCCTTTAAGTGATGCTGAAAAACTATTTACTTCAGGCTTAATTGTAACAAGTATTTTTATTGTGGGTTACGCTATTTCAGTAATAAGTGAATACATTATAAGTAATAATAATTTTGGAAATTTAATACAAAAAAGAGTGGAGAAAAAAATTAACAAAATGCACGATCACGTTATTGTTTGTGGCTACGGAAGAAATGGTCAACAAGCAGTACATAAGTTGTTAGCTTACAAAAAACCTTTTGTTGTAATTGAAAAAGATGAAGAAGTTGTTGAAAAATATTATAGCGAAATGGTCATGTTTATTCACGGAAACGCTAATGAAGACGATGTTTTAAAAAAAGCTGGAATAGAAAAAGCAACCACACTAATTACAGCATTGCCAAACGATGCCGATAATTTATTTGTAGTGCTTTCTGCTCGGCAACTAAATAAAAAACTAAAAATTATTAGTCGCGCAACGGAAGAAACTACGCTAAAAAAGTTAAAATTAGCAGGAGCAGACAATGTAATTATGCCAGATAGAATTGGAGGAGATCATATGGCTTCCTTGGTGGTAACTCCAGATTTAATTGAATTTTTAGACAACCTTTCGGTTTCTGGTGATGATGATAGTATGAATATTGAGCAAGTTCCGTTTTCAAAAGTGTGTCCAGAAGGAAAAGAAATGGCAATAAAAGATTTAGATCTTCGTAAAAATACGGGCTGCTCTATAATAGGGTATAAATCTCCAGAAGGTGAATATACCGTAAATCCTGAAGCCGACATGGTATTAAAACAGGGCTCAAAGCTTATTTTAATTGGAAGACCTTTTCAAATTGAAAGTCTAAAACAACTTTATAATGTTTAACATAATTTTATAAATTAACTGTCAAAAATTTGCATTCCGAGATATTTTTAGTTTCTTGCTTCGCTTAAACAAATAATTAACTAAAAAACCAATTATGCAGAAACGGATACTTTCCTTAATAACATTACTAATTCCTTTTTTTACTTTGGCTCAAGAAGCAACAGAAAAAGGGATAGATCAAAAAATTGACGAAGCGTTTAGACCTATTTCAAATGCAATATCTGATGTGGTTTTCTTTCCTATTTATGGTACTCCTTTCGTTTTAATTTTATTAGTTGGTAGTGCATTATTCTTTACTTTATACTTCGGTTTTCCAAACATTAGATATTTTTTCACTTCAATAAATATTGTAAGAGGTAAATACGATGAGGTAGATCATCATGAATCGGGTGATTCAGATTTAGCCATAGATGGAGATATAGTTGATACTATTGAAGATGAAAGTAGAGATGGAGAAGTAACACATTTTCAAGCCTTAGCAACAGCAGTTTCAGGAACCGTAGGAAATGGAAATATTGCAGGGGTTGCGTTGGCAATTGCATTAGGTGGGCCTGGAGCAACATTTTGGATGGTCGTTTGTGGATTACTAGGAATGTCAACCAAATTTGTAGAATGTACTTTGGGTGTAGAATATAGAGATGTTGATGAAGATGGTACCGTTCACGGAGGTCCAATGTATTATATAAGTAAAGGGCTTAAAGATAAAGGCTTTAAAGTGTTAGGAAAAGTTGCAGCAGTATTGTTCGCAATTTTCTGTATTGGTGGATCTTTTGGTGGAGGTAACGCTGCCCAATCCAACCAAGCAACCATTGTAATTAAAGATTTATTAGGAATGGAAGGCTCTAGTGCTGGAGCAGTAATCGGGATTGTTTTAGCAATAGTCGTAGGAATTATTATTATTGGAGGAATAAAAAGAATTGCACAAGTAACTGAGAAAGTAGTGCCGTTTATGGCAGTACTTTATTTAGTAGCTTGTTTATATATTATCTTAAGTAACTTTACCTTAATTGATGATGCAATTAGTTTAATTTTTACTGAAGCATTTAACCCTACTGCAATTGGAGTTGGATCTGTTATTGGAGTGTTATTAGTTGGATTTAAAAGAGCGGCTTTCTCAAACGAAGCTGGTGCAGGTTCTGCCTCTATTGCTCACTCGGCGGTAAAAACAAAATACTCTGCTTCTGAAGGCTTAGTTGCTTTATTAGAACCTTTTATTGATACTGTTGTAATTTGTACAATGACTGCCTTGGTAATAATAATTTTTAACTTTGGTGGTGCTTTTGAATATGGTGGAGCTGGTCATGTTATGATCGATGGAGTTTCTTATGAAGGAGCTGGTATAACATCAAAAGCATTTGCACAATACATACCTTATTCTAATGTGTTCTTAACTGTAGCAGTAGTTTTATTTGCTGTTTCTACTATGATTTCTTGGTCTTATTACGGATTACAGTCTTGGAAATTTTTATTCGGTAAAGGAAAAGCTGCCGATTTAACTTATAAATTTTTATTCTTAATTTTTGTAGTAATTGGTGCTGCTGCAAGTATGCAATCAATCTGGGATTTCTCTGATGCAATGATTTTTGCAATGGTATTCCCTAATATGATTGGGTTGTACTTCTTATTTCCAGTAGTTAAAAAACAATTAAAACGTTATTTAGCAGCTATTAAAGAAGTAGAAGTAAAAGCTTAGTTATAAATTCAAATACTCGAAAATTCTCCCCAGAATAATAGGAAAACTATATTCTATGGAAAATTTCAAATCCCATTTCGTGTTCAATAGATCGCAACGAAATGGGATTTTATTTTTATTACTATTAATTTCAGGATTACTCTACGTTTTTGTTTTTGTCGATTTTTCTGAAGAAAATATGCTTGATACAACATCTCCTGAAATTATCGAAATTCAAAAAGAGTTGGATTCACTACGAGTTATTGAAATCGCTTCACGTAAACCAAAAAAGTATCCTTTCAACCCCAATTTCATTACCGATTTTAAAGGTTACACCTTAGGAATGTCACCTGAAGAAATAGATCGACTGAAACGATTTAGAGAGCAAGATCAATGGATAAATTCAATCAAAGATTTTCAGAAAGTCACCAAAGTTTCAGATTCCTTATTAAATGAGATAAGCCCTTATTTTAAATTCCCAGATTGGGTAATTAATCCGAAACCAAAGAAAAATTATAATAAAAATAAAGGCTGTAAAAAAAAGTCATTTCTGCAAAAAGTAGATTTAAATATAGCTACACTTGAACAACTCCAACAAGTAAGTGGAATTGGAGAAGCTTTAAGTAAACGAATAATTAGCTATAAAGAAAAACTCGGAGGCTATTCAGACGACACACAATTGTATAATGTGTACGGATTAAACCCGCAAGTAGTTAATAGAGTTCTGAACGAGTTCACTGTAAAAACTCCAAAAGAGATTATAAAGATGAATCTGAATGCTATTTCCGCTTCAGATATAGCTACTATTCCAGGTATTTCTTTTGAACTAGCAAAGAAAATCTGGGAATTTAGAATTTTAAATGAAGGAATTACAGACTTTTCAGAATTAGAAAAAATAGACGGAATGACCCAAAGAAAGTTAAAGGGAATTCAGCTATATTTGACCCTTGATTAAGCGCTTAAAACTAACAGCGATAACTAGCTAAAAACAATGAATAACATGTATTTTACAGAAGAGCACGAGCTTTTTAGAAAAAGTTTAAAAGATTTTCTTCAGAAAGAAGTAGTGCCACATATAGATAAATGGGAAAAAACAGGGACCGTTGAGCGTTTCATTTGGACCAAAATGGGAGAGATGGGCTTCTTTGGTTTAAATTCTCCCGAAGAATATGGAGGTTTAAATTTGGATCTTTTTTATACCGTAATATTTTTAGAAGAACTTCAGAAAATAAATTCAGGTGGTTTTGCTGCTAATATGTGGGCACATGCTTATTTAGCAATGACACATTTAAATAAAGAAGGAAGTCACGAAATAAAAGAAAAATACCTTGCTCCAAGTATCACAGGAGAAAAAATAGGATGTCTTTGTATTACAGAACCTTTTGGTGGATCGGATGTTTCAGGAATGAGAACGACTGCTGTAAAACAAGGAGATTCTTATGTAATTAATGGTTCGAAAACGTTTATTACTAACGGAATTTATAGTGACTATTTAGTAGTCGCAGCAAAAACTTCGCCTGAAAAAGGAGGGAAGGGAATTTCTATTTTTGTGATTGACAGAGAAACCACAGGAATTTCTTCAACAAAACTAGATAAATTAGGATGGAGAGCCAGTGATACTGCCGAAATTGCATTTGATAATGTAACTATCCCTGCCAGTAATTTAATGGGAGAAGAAAATTTAGGGTTTCCTTATATTATGCAGCACTTCGCATTAGAGCGTTTGGTAATGGCTGTAAATGCTCACGCTAGATCAGAATTTGCTTTGGAATATGCCATACAATATATGAAGGAAAGAGAAGCCTTCGGAAAAAGCATTTCCACTTTTCAAGCTTTACGTCATAATGTTGCACAAATGGCAAGTGATATTGAAGTTTGTAAAGTATTTAATTACAATACAGCCAAAAGATTAAATGATGGAGAATACGTTGTAAAAGAAGCAACGATGGCAAAACTTACGGCAACTAAAATGGCAGATGAGGTAATTTATCAATGCCTTCAGTTATTAGGAGGTTATGGTTATATGGAAGATTATCCTTTGGCACGTATGTTGCGAGATAGTAGACTAGGACCTATCGGTGGTGGAACTTCAGAAATATTGAAAGAAATTATTTCAAAGATGATAATTGATGGTAAAGATTATAAGCCAGCTACTTAAATTTATTAAACAAGATGAGGAGTTATTTATTAAAATTTGTTTTCAGTGTTTCAATACTGCTTTATAGTGGTGTAACAGTTGCACAATCCGAAATTGAGATTAAAAGTAAGATTTCAGATTTTATGACCTATCTTCCAATCGAAAGTGCCAGTATTTATATTAAAAACACTACTATCGGAACCATTAGTAACACCGATGGAAAATTTGTTTTAATTGTTCCAGGAAGATATGCGAACGATACTTTGGTGATCTCTTCAATAGGTTATAAAAGTGTAAAAACACTGGTGAGTGAGTTTGATAATTCGGAAGATATTTTTATGGAAGAAGACGTTGCTTCTTTAGATGAAGTAATTCTTATCGCAAATCCACGGCCAAAAACTGGAAACGATATTGTGCTTAGAGCAATTGAAGAGTTAGAAGATAATCTACCTACCAATCCTTATTTACAAAAAGGATTTGTTCGTCATAAAGAACGTAACAAAAAACAATACAAATGGCTTGTCGAAAGTGCGATAACCTTATATGATTCCAGCTTTGCTTCAGGAGCAGAAGATAACCTTAAAATAAATGTAGATGAAGTTAGAAAAAGTTACGATTTAAGAGAAGTAGATAGCGTATTTGCATATTATTCCTATTTAAAATACAATACAAAAAACTTTAATATTAAGTCTAAAAGTCTTCTAAGAGATACTATCAAAACTTCTTCCTTAGTAAAAGCAATTCGATGGAATGATGAGCGAATTAATGGGTTAGAACATCTTTTTAAAGGTCGTTTAAATTTAATTCGCAATTCAAATATGGAACAAGCCTTGTTTGGCGATAGGATGCTGGACAAGCATCAATTTACATTAGACACTGTTTTGGTGGACGACGGAAGAAAATTGTATAAAATTAGAATTTCAAAAAGTAAAGACTTTGTAGGTTTAAACACCAAGAATATTTATAATGAAGGATATGAAGCCGAAGGTTGGTTATATATTTATTGGGACAATTACGCATTTAAGAAAATTGAATATGAATTGGTAGCTGCTTCAGATGCACAAAAAAGAAGAAGTAAATCACTTTTTAATTCAAAGGTGAATCACAAACTTATCATAACTTATATGGAATATAATGATAAAATATATCCAAATTATATCTATTATGAAACGCCTAAGTTGGTAAAAATTGGCGACCGTTCTTCAGATAAAAAAACTACAGAAGAGTCATTAAATTCTGAAAAGGAAGAACAATATTACTATACCATTCAAGAAATATTATTTACTGAAATTATAGAAGATCCAGTGCTTGTAGAAGAAGCTTTACAAAAACCTTGGTCGGATAATATTTTTTCTTCAAGACCTTATAATAAAGAATTTTGGAAAAATTACAACGTTTTATTAGAGAGTGAAGAAGAAGATCAACTTATTCAGGATTTAACAAAACGAGCCACCTTGTTTAGGCAGTAAAATAATTTAAAAATAGATATTATTATTCAGAATAATTTATATCTTTGCCATCCCAAAAGAGAGGAGGTTAAGAGACTATGTTAATAATACCAATTAAAGAAGGAGAAAATATCGATAGAGCACTGAAACGTTTTAAACGTAAGTTTGATCGTACAGGAACTAAGAATCAGTTACGTGAAAGAAAACAATTCACAAAGCCTTCAGTAAAAAGAAGAAAACAGATTCAGAAAGCTCAATACATCCAGAATCTTAGAGATCAAGAAGAAATTTAGTGTATTTCTGCGAAGGCAGAAATCTCTAAATAATTTTAGATACTTATAACATAATAATTCCGTTGAAATTAGTAGTTTTACTTTTCAACGGAATTTTTTTTACCTTTTTTTTGCTTTTTATATTTCTGCGAAGGCAGAAATATCTTGATGAGTTTGTTGTGTTTTAAAAGATTCCAAAAAGAATACTTGGCTTGGTTATGGCAGTAAATGGATTGCACCCAAAGATTTAAAAAAATATGCTGGAAGTAATAAAAATATAGCCATAAATATTGAGCTAACGGATTAATAACCTTTTGCGATTAATGTAAAGCGTTTATAACGAACTAAGTTTCCTGTCAAAAAGATAAGCTTATTTTATTACCTTTGATATTACTTGAAGAATACCACATTTTATTATGCCCTTTGCCCACTTTATAGATTACCTCGAACTTGAAAGAAATTATTCTTCTCATACTATTAAGGCGTATAAAAAAGATTTAGAAAGTTTTTTAGAATTTGCTTCTAATGAATTTGATTATTCTGAGGTAGTTTCTATTAATTATTCCATCATTAGAAGTTGGATTGTGAAATTGGTAGATTCGGGAATTTCAAACAAAAGCATCAACCGTAAAATATCTTCCTTACGAACCTATTATAAATTTCTTTTAAAAATTGAAGAGATTGAAATAAGTCCTTTGGCAAAACATAAGGTGCTGAAAACTTCAAAAAAACTTCAGGTACCTTTTTCAGAAAAAGAAATAAAGGATGTTTTAAAATTATTGGAAGAAGAAGAGGGTTTTGAAGGGATTCGAAATAAGTTAATAGTAGAACTTTTTTATTCCACAGGAATCAGACGAGCAGAACTTATAAGCATTAAACAGAATGATGTTTCGTTTTCTCAAAAAACAATTAAAGTTTTAGGAAAAAGAAACAAAGAACGAATCATACCTTTGTTGCCATCAGTAGTAAAAACATTACACCTATATATAAGGGAAAGAGGTTTGTTAAAAAAAATAAAAGATTCAGAGTTTTTGTTTTTAACAATCAAAGGAGTTAAGATATATGAGATATTGGTATATAGAGTGATAAACTCCTATTTTGGAGAAGCTTCAGAAAAAGTAAAAAAGAGTCCACATATTTTACGGCATTCCTTTGCAACACATTTATTAAATGAAGGAGCAGATATAAAAGCAGTAAAAGAATTGTTAGGGCATTCAAGTTTAGCGTCTACTCAGATTTATGCAAACAATAGCATTGCTAAATTGAAAGAAGTATATAAGAAATCGCATCCAAGAAATTCAAAATAATATTTTTTTAACAATAAATAGCTTGGTAAATGCCTTAAAATTAACAGCTAAAATTTGAATAATAATGAAGGTCTAATTTTATTAAAAATATTTCGCTAAAAAGTTTTTTAGAAGTAAATAATTTATTTACATTTGCAGTCCGTTAGAAATAGCGGGTTTTTTATTGCTGAAAAGCAAGCCGAAAGCCGATGTAGCTCAGCTGGCTAGAGCAGCTGATTTGTAATCAGCAGGTCGTGGGTTCGAGTCCCTCCATCGGCTCTTTGAAAAATTGAAAATTGAGAGTAAATTATGAAAGTAATTATTCTTAAGAAGTTCTTTAAAAATAGATATTAAAGAGGGGAGATACTCAAGCGGCCAACGAGGGCAGACTGTAAATCTGCTGACTACGTCTTCGCAGGTTCGAATCCTGCTCTCCCCACATAGTTTTTGTGTGAGGAACCCTTAATAATATTTAAAGTATTGAAATGTTTTTCTGATGTAAAATTCAGATTTAAAAAGCGGGAGTAGCTCAGTTGGTAGAGCGTCAGCCTTCCAAGCTGAATGTCGCCAGTTCGAACCTGGTCTCCCGCTCTAAAAAACACAAGATAACATTGTTTGTAATTAAATGATGTTATTCGTGTTTTGAAAAATTCCTGCGAAGGCAGATTTTTCTTTACCATAATAAGGTAGGGAATTTTAAACACTTTACGCCGGTGTAGCTCAGGGGTAGAGCGTTTCCTTGGTAAGGAAGAGGTCTTGGGTTCAAATCCCAACATTGGCTCAAATAGAAAGTATATAATTAATACTGATATATAACTAAGATTAAAATAAATACAAAATGGCAAAAGAAACTTACGATCTGTCGAAACCACATTTAAACGTTGGTACAATTGGACACGTGGATCACGGTAAAACAACATTAACTGCAGCTATCACAAAAGTGTTAGCAGATGCAGGACATTCATCTGCAAC
>JAJRQR010000144.1 GCA_024280145.1 Bacteroidota bacterium | reverse complement strand
TCTTTTTCATCTGGAATAATGATATAATCTGAAATTGTCACGCCACTTTCTTCCAACTTTTTAATAATTGCTTTGCCTGCACGATCTTCTTTTTGTCCTGCCGAAATACTATCGGAACACACAATCACCGCAGCGGTTAAATCTTTTCGGAAGCGATCTTTAAAGTCCGATTTTCCTCCTTTTTTCTTTAATAATTTTATTTGATGGATTTCGATTCCTTTATCAATAGGCTTCAACATATCGTACATATTTAAAGCCACGATGCTTGCTCCGTGCATGGCTTCCACTTCAACACCTGTTTTGTAAATGGTTTTTACGGTAAAAAGTACCGTAATTTCCAAACCGTTGATTTCGTATTCAATTCCGGTAAATTCAATGGGCATTGGATGGCAATCGGGAAGGAGTTCAGGTGTTTTTTTAACGCCTAATAATCCTGCGGCTTTACTCATTGCAAAAACATTTCCTTTCGGAACGTTATCGTTTTTTATAGCCTCGATAGTTTCGGGCTTACTCACTTTTACAATGGCTTGTGCAATTGCAGTTCGGAGTGTTGAGGTTTTGTTTGTGATGTCTACCATAGTTAATTATGAATTATGAATGCTGAATTATGAATTTCGAAGTTTATTAATAAGTGACTTCATTTTTCAACATTCTACAGTTCGGTGTTCGATATTTTTATTTTTTTTCTCTGTGGAACTTTGTGATTCTTTGAGAAACTCTGTGAAATAGCTAACCACAAAGAACACTAAGAAGGCACAAAGGCTCACAAAGAGTTATGTATTAACTTTCCATTGATGCGTTTCGTCTTCAAAAATCTCTTTTCCAAAAACAGGAACATTGGCTTTTATTTCTTCTACAATAAACTCGATTGCCGGAAAAACTTCTTTTCGTCTAGGTGAGGAAACGAATACGAATAAACAAATTTCGCCTGCTTTTACTTTTCCTAAACTGTGATAAATATGCATACAGCTCAAGTTGAATTTATCGAAAGCAGCTTCTCTAATTTCGTGAAACTTATGATTTGCCATTTCTTCGTGAGCAGTATATTCTATTTCAGTCACTTTTTTACCGTCAATTTCATCGGCACGTACTTGCCCTAAAAATATATTGTGCGCACCGATTTGTGTTTTCACTTGATGATGTGCTATGGAAGCTGCAATAAACTCTGATGAAATTGCACCTTCTTTAAATACGTTTTTAATTTTTTTGTCTTTCATAATATGCCCGCGAAGGCGGGTATCTTTTAATTAATACTAACTTATTTTTTCTGAATTCTTTTTTCAACCTCAAAAGCTCCTTCCCTCAAACTAAAACTGTTTTTTATTATTGAAGCTGCATATTTACTTTTAATTCCTGCTTGACAGAAAAACACAAGTTGCTTATCTGAAGGAAATTCACTTGTTCTTTTTTCTAATTCACTTAAAGGAATATGAATAATTCTAGCACTTTCAATTTTAGGATTTTCGTTCTTTTCTCGCACATCTAACAATTGATAATCTTTCTTTTGAAGAACGTCTTTTATTGAAATTTGTTCAACTGAAATCTCGCAATAATCCTCCATTAGTAAGGTTTCAAAAATAGGTTCTGAATTTTTTACTTTTTGAATTTCATCTTCCGAACGATTGATTTTTAAAATGGTTGTTTGGTTTGTCAACGCATTATAATAAAGCACCTTTCCTGAAATAACTTCGCCAATTCCTAAAATGATTTTTAATACTTCATTGGCCTGAAATGTTCCGATAATTCCGGGTAAAACTCCCAAAACTCCTACTTCTGAACAATTAGGAATCGTACCTTCTTTTGGTGGATTTGGAAACAGACAACGGTAGCTTGGACCATTCTTATAATTAAAAACAGAAACTTGTCCTTCAAACTTATAAATTCCAGCATATACCAATGGTTTTTTGGTGATTATGGAAGCGTCATTTACCAAATATCGAGTTGCAAAATTATCGGTCCCATCCACGATAATATCGTATTGCTGAAATAAAGAAATTGCATTTTTATGTGTTAATTTTTCTGGATATGTGTTGATGGTTATGGTATTGTTTAAATCCTCTAACCTTGTTTTGGCAGCTTCTGATTTGTTTTTCCCAAGGGAAGTAGTTCCGTATAAAACTTGCCGTTGTAAATTGGATTCGGATACGATGTCAAAATCAACAATACCTATAATTCCAACACCTGCAGCGGTCAAATATTGTAAAACAGGACAGCCCAAACCACCTGCCCCAATAACTAAAACTTTTGCAGCAGAGATTTTATCTTGACCTTTTTGACCAATTTCTGATAGGATGATATGTCTGTTGTATCTCATAATTCCTGCGAAGGCTTTTCCTAACAGGTTTTAAAAACCTGTTAGGTCTGTTTTATTCAAAGGTTATTTCTTTTATTAATTCTAGATTAATTTTATTTTGACCACAAACGTATTTAAAGTTATTTGAATCATTAAATAGTTCTATTACTTCATCTCTTTTTATCAAAGTAGGTTTCTTTGAAATTAGTGCTTTATACGAACTAAATTCATAAGTAGAAAAATCTTCTATTTCGTGTTTTGACGGATTTGTATTTACATAAGTAATTAGATTTCTAAGGTATTCTTCATTTTTAATTTGTTTTCGTTTTAAATGTTCTTGAAACAAACTGCCTCTCCTGTTATATCTTTTGTTTATTGCTTTTGTGTAGGTGTTAAACATATTTGAAAAAGGCTGGTGTAGCTTAGTTTTAGAAGAAACAAAGGTATCGGGTAATTCCTTTTCATCTTTTATTTTTAGAATTAAATGAAAATGGTTTGGAATGAGACAATAACTGTAAATATCTACTATCGGGATTAAATATTTTTTCATTAACTGAAGAAAATAATAATAGTTTTCCCTTTCAATAAAAATAAGATCTTTATTGTTTCCTCTATTATAAATGTGGTAATAATTACCTATTTCAAACGGTGTAAATTTCATTTTAATGTTTTTATACCTAACAGGTTTTTAAAACCTGTTAGGAGATTACCCACCTGCAAAGGGAGGTAATAAAGCAATTTCTAATCCTGTTATTTTTGTTTTGTTTGTTATTAAATAATTGTTTTGAGCAACTTGAAAATCTTTGTTTTTCAAGGCTTCGTACTTCTGAAATAGTTGTTCTTTTAGTTCAAAAACCGTTGTTCCTGAAAAGGATATTTTCTCTTCAGAACATTTGGTTACTTCTGCTAAAAGCCCAAAATATTTGATGGTTATTTCCATTTTTCTATTTCTTTTAAATCGTTTTTTGTATTAATATTTGCCGTGAGTTTTTCGTTTGATTGTTTTACAGTTATCGTTTTAACCCTACAACTTTTCAATGCTTTTCTAACTCTTCTTTCTCCTTGATTCAATAATTCTAAAAAGGTGCTTTCACAACTTTTTTTATATCGTGCAATTAAAGGCATTTCTTTTCCTTTACTTTCTAATTGAACGACTTCAAATTCATCGAAATTATCTTGAGTTAATCTTCTTAAAATTTCAGAATTTATCAAAGGAACATCACAGCTTATGACCAAATTATTCTCGGTTTTTGAATGATTCAAACCGGTGTAAATTCCAGCTAAAGGACCTGCGTTTTCAATTAAATCGGAGTAGCGTTTTAGTCCGAAAATATCGTAATTCGGATTATTGCTAATAATGATAGTTTCCGAAACCAAAGGAGCCACCGTTTCAATAATTCGTTGTACAAAAGGTTTGTTTTTATAGTTCACAAAACCTTTATCGGTTCCCATTCGGGAGCTTTTCCCTCCTGCGAGGATGATTGCGGTTATGTTTCTAGATTTCTTCATTTATATATAAAATAGTTTTACGGAAGCCAATACCAAAACGAATGCTAACACATAACGAAGGGTTTTATTATTCACGATTTTACTTCCGAAGTAAGCACCAAAAATCCCGCCGACAATCGCAATAGCAACCAAACCGAAAGAATGTGTGCTCAAAGTTACGCCATTGCTAAGTTGACCGATTAATCCAGCTGCCGAATTCACCCAAATAAACAAGGCGGAAACTGCGGCGGCTTCTTTCATATTTCCCCAATGTAGCAGTAGGATAATCGGACTTAAAATGATTCCGCCGCCAATACCAATCAGTCCAGAAAAATAACCGATTGCACCTCCGACTAGTAGTCC
>JAJRQR010000143.1 GCA_024280145.1 Bacteroidota bacterium | reverse complement strand
TAACTTGTTATATAGTCACTAAAGATACTGTTTATCAATTAATAATTTTGCTTTATTACAAACAACTCTATTCTCTTTCTTCCTAACCATCACTAAAGTGAATATTATTTTCCAAATAGTATTTTTCATTTTCTCTTTAAAGAAACCAAAATGGCCAATTTTTGTAAAATTAAGATTTTTCGGGTATAAATAGTAAGATTGTTTTACTCCAGTAGCAGGAGAAATTAGTACTATTCCTTTTGGGGTCTCTATTGGTTCAAATATTGTTATGGCTATTTCGTATCCTTTTTTAGTTTTAATTTTTTGTTTTTGCATTTTTGGAGTTTCGGATTAAAAAAAACCGAAATTTCAGGTTTTGCGATTAACGTTATTTAATAAAATACTTTAAAATTAAAAACAAAACCCGAAATTGTCGGTTGTATATTAATGGTGACTGGGTTTATTTAATCATCATCATCGTCGTCGTCGTGTTCGTTTCCATTAAATATCCCACTATCTGTATTTACATTACTGGTGCTTATTTCAGTATGTCTAATCTCGCCACCTGTACTTCCTACTTTTGCAAAAAGTCCAAATGTTCCTAATGAAACTATCAGGGTAATAATACTTAAAGTTTTTGCAAACGATAGTTTTTTCAGAATTGCATAAACGTTGATCGTTGACAATATACCTAAAAGCCCCATTAACCAGATGGCTTTTTCAGCGAGTTCTTCGTGGTTTTCAATTATTTGTTCTGAAATTCCTGCGATATGTTCAACTGTTTCTTCTGCTTCTTCACCGGTTAGAAAAACGGGTATTGTTAAAATAGCCATAACTATAAAAGTGATTAATGCTACCTTTTTTATGTCGTCATTATTGGCAAATTGACCATATGCCAAAATTACAATTCCGATTATAGTTCCCACTATTGGAAAATGTGTCAATATTAAATGCAAATGTGTTGCGTCCATAATTTTAAATTTTATTTTTTGTTATTATTATATTTTAAATTCCGAATTAATTAGGATAACACAGGCGGTCCCCTTAATCTATTCAGTTTAACAAAAAGTAATTTATTAAAATTATTGGTATTCTTTTTTACTATTTTTTCCGTTGCTATATTTCCAACTACCAAAGTGGTGTTATTGAATATAGAAACTATGGGAAATTTTTGTTTGGAATCTATTTTCTTAACACTTTCAAATTGGGTAAAAATGAGATTGTCTAGATTTTCATCATTATTCTCGTGAAAAGCAAGACGTATAATTCCAATTAATGAATTTGACTTTTTATGAAGTTCATGGTGCTTTTGTTCCGATAACTCATCTGAATGAGGATGCGGAATAATAGCGTGAAGAGCGATTACTATTAAAACAGTTCTAAATAATATGTATTTTAAAACTTCTTTCATATTTTAAACATTAACTCCAAATAAAGAGCCTACAAGAGCTGTTAATCCCATTGCTATTGTACCCCAAAAGGTAATTCTAATAACTGCTCTTATAATATTAGAGCCTCCTGCCTTTGCAGCAATAGAGCCTAAAATTACAAGAAATAAAATAGAAAACCCATATAAAAGATACTCTAAATAGTTGATTGGCGAAAATAATACTACCAATAAAGGTAAAACACCTCCGATAACAAATGCTGCTCCAGAAGCAAAAGCTGCTTGCAATGGTTTTGCTTCATTAATTTCATTAATTCCAAGTTCGTCTCTAACGTGAGCACCTAATACATCATGTTCCGTTAATTCCTTAGCGACAGTTAATGCAGTTTCTTTCTTTAAGCCTCTTTTTTCATATATTTCTGCAAGTCTTTGAAGTTCAATTTCAGGCATTTCTTCTAACTCTTGTTTTTCTCTTTCAATATCTGCATTTTCAATATCTGTTTGTGAACTTACAGATACATATTCTCCTGCTGCCATTGATAAAGCTCCTGCTACTAATCCTGCAACAGTTGCTAAAATAATGGGTTCTTTGCTTGTACTTGCAGCGGCAATTCCAATAGCAATACTTGCAGTAGATAGAATGCCGTCATTTGCGCCTAAAACAGCAGCTCTTAACCAATTACTTTTGTGTATGTAATGGTTTGCTAAATAATTGTCTTCTGTTTTTAACATTTATTATTTTCTATTAAATATTTTACTATTATTCCAATTTGTCCTAAATGATAAATATCGTGATGGAGCATTCCATCAATTACAAAATTGTATTTATAATTGCCTTTAAAATCAGTATCATAATATTGCTTATTTAAAAATTCATCATCTTTTGATTTTAATAATTCAATTAATTCTGATAGAGTTTTTTTGTACTCTGATTTAATATTATTCCAACCCAAAATTTTGAGTTGATTATTAGTTAACCAATTTTCTTCACAATCGTCTGTTTTACTTCCTTTTCCTATTTGAATTTTTAAGATTGTTTCTTTTCTCCATAATGTCAAATGAGAAATAATTTCCGCTATACTATGTAAGTTTTCAATTGGTCTTAAAAAAGCTGAATTTTCATTAACTTGATTCAATTTGTTCTCAAAATTACTTCCTATCCATAATTTTCCATTTTGGATTTCTTCAAGTTGTCTAATAATATTTTCGATAATATATTTCAATCTAATAGATTTTTATTTATAAATAATTTTACTTCCCTACAACTCATCCAACTTCTCTTCCTGTCCATTCATCATTAAATAAGCTTTTAAAAAATCATCAATGTCACCGTTTAAAACATTATCAACATTTCCGGTTTCGTGAGCGGTTCGTACATCTTTAATTAATTTATAAGGATGTAAAACATAATTACGTATTCGAGAACCCCATTCTATTGCCATTTTACCAGATTCAATTTCGTTACGTTGGGCTTGTTGTTTTCGTAATTCTATTTCGTACAACTGTGATTTTAGCATTTGCATTGCTTTTTCACGGTTTTCTAATTGAGAACGGGTTTCAGAATTATGGATGATAATTCCTGAAGGTTCGTGAGTTAGAATCGCTTTGGTTTCTACCTTATTTACATTCTGTCCACCAGCACCACCACTTCGTGCAAATTGCCAAGAAATATCGGAAGGATTGATGTCGATTTCAATCGTATCATCCGCTAAAGGATACACATAAACACTCGCAAAACTGGTATGACGTTTGGCATTGCTATCAAAAGGG
>JAJRQR010000142.1 GCA_024280145.1 Bacteroidota bacterium | reverse complement strand
ATTAAAAGTAATACAAAAATCATATAGCATTCCTGCGTGACCATCATTACTTGTAATAATAGTTACATACCAATCTCCATTAATATCTTCTCCATCAAAAGCTGTAGCAAAAAGACCTCCTTCAGCTTGATAATCAGCTAATAAAGGGAATCCATCTGTAGTTATATCATTAGTAGAATTATCTGTAAACACAAGATTTGCTCCACCAGCTACATCAATATCCATACTATTATAGGATGTTAGAGTTACTGTATTTCCACTTGGTGATTGTAACAAAATTTCTAATTCATCACCCCAAGCGTGTTCTATAAGTAAATCAACACTTTCAATATTGTATTCTCCTAAACCAGTACCAATAAGACCTGTATCTGCAGGTGAACCTGAATCAGCAACTGAAGCAAAAGTACTTTCAGCAACTGGAGGATCTAATGGTAAAGGTGTTTCTGTGGAACAGAAAGTTGTTGGAATAGGTGTTTTGTTAAAACTAATGTCCATAAGTAAATCTGGACCAGTACCTCCTGCAATACCACAAGTCATACCTGAAGTCCAGGTAGTACAAGGTCCAAACCCACCTCCTGGGTTTTGAAACACATAAGGATTGTCGTTGCCATCTGATGCTGTAACCCAAAACCATTGCCCAGAAACATTAAATGCCATTTGAGCTTGAACACTCATCCAATAGGTAGCCCCTGCATCCAATTCTACTATGGTGTTTGGTGATAAAGAAAAGCTTCCGTCTCCATCGGCATCAACATCTGTACCTAAAAAAGCTTCCGTAAAAACCAAAGCACCTGGTAATCCGCCAGCATCTTCATAGATTTTTAATATTACTTGATTTGAAGGATCAGAAGGAAGTCCAGCACCAGTTGCTACTCCTATAATACTAATCATACAAATTCTAGATGTTCCAGCTCCACCAGGAACAACAAAATCGTCAGCCATTTCACTATCAAAAGCATCATTTACAGGATTAAAATCTTGAGATGGGCCTCCATTTCCATTTGAAGTTGAATTTGTGTAATTTGGTAACATACCGTCACATGAAATTGCGCGATTTGTTGATGATTCGAAAGAGACCTGTCCGGAAATTGCATTAATTTCTCTTACAGGAGTCTGTCCATACACTAGAGGTATCGTCAACAACGCACATAAAAAAGTTAAAAAAGTAAGTTTTTTCATAATATATATTTTTAGTTAAAAAAAAGTTAGCATAAAAGTACAGTTATTTATGCTTATAGGGTCAAATTTGATATCTTTTTTTTAAGTTATTTTTAACAAAAGCGGAATTTTTATTAGTAAATAATAAAATCAAAAAAATATGTTATCTAATAATGTGATTAAAATATTTTATATTATTCTTATTTTTACAAATCCTTTTGAATAACTGTAACAATAAAAATAGATGAGCGTCTATTAATTAAAGTTTTATATGAAGAACATAAATTTATACGTACTATGAAGAAAATAATAATAGTTTTTACAGTTGCATTCCTCTTTTTGTTTCAATCTTGTAAGGATTATTCAAAAGAAGAAGCTTCAACTAATGAAATTGAGTTAATTTCACCACAACAAGTGTATGATGCTGTCTATAGTACAGATTCGGTTCAGCTAGTTGATGTACGTACGCCAGCGGAATATAGAGAAAGTCATTTAAAAGGATCTCAAAATATTTGTGTAACAAGTGATGATTTTGCTGAGAAAGTAAAAACGTTAGATAAAAACAAACCAGTTTATGTGTATTGTAAAATGGGAGGTCGAAGTGCAAATGCAGCAAAAAGGTTACAAGAGATGGGTTTTACTAAAATCTATGATATGGATGGAGGAATCTTACTTTGGGAAGAAAAAAAGTTAGCGACAGAAAAATAGATTACAATTAAATAAATTTTTAAAAACCAGAATTGAAATTTTCAGTTCTGGTTTTTTTTATGCCATAATAATTGTAAAAAATTATGAAACTATGACATAGGTCATTTTATATGTAACAATTGTTACAGAATTTTACAGTGAAAATAAGTAAGACGATTTAATTAATATTTATAAATTCTGTGTTATGAAAACAATCAAATTATTTTTAGCATTATTAGTAGTTGCTTCGTTATTGGTAAATTGTACTCATGATGATGCACCAGACTACAGTCCTTCTGACCCTGTTGATCCAGGAATTGGCGAAAGTTTAGACACTTTATTAGTTAAAAGATTTTCAGCAGCTCCAGTTTTCGATGGCGATATTGATGAAGTTTGGAGCGAAGCAAGACCACTTAAAAACACAGCACATGTTACTTCAGCTGGTGATAGAATTATTACTTTAAATAGTTCAAGTAATGGAGACACCTCATTAGAACCAACAGATTTATTTGATCCATATACTGGCGAAAGTTATAATTATAGCCTTCGTGGTGGTCATGATGGAGAATACCTATACCTATTATTTGAGTGGGAAGACAATCAAGATAGTAGAGACAGACAATCTTGGTATTTTGATCCTGCTACTAGTCAATGGCACGGAGAAAATAAATACGCAAACCATTTAAACAATAAGTTTTACGAAGACAAATTTGCTATGATGTTTCCTATTAAAGTAAACGGAGCTTATCCAGATGGATTTGCAGGAGGTACTTGTACAACAACTTGTCATACCAATTTAGCAGATCCTCAGCCTGGAGAAAAAGGGACTAGACACTATATGTCGAACCCAAATGAATTGGTTGACTTATGGCACTGGAAACGGAACAGAAATGTACTTTCTCAATCCGTAGATGATGGTTATATTCAATATGAAGAAGATGCTGGAATGGCTTCTGCTAACGGAAGAAAATCTGATGAAGGTACTGGAATGTACAGTACTGCAAAATTTACTGATCCAGAAACTGGATTAAACGCGCCAAAATATGTAATTAAAGATAGAGAAGATTATTATTGGATTACTGATACTGAAATAGCAAATGGAACTGCTCAATTAGTAGTAGATGTTGCTGTTAATGGAATCCTAACTCTTGAAAACGGAGAAATAATTGCTCCAAACTTAGATCTTACTGCATATTCACAAGGTTTTGGTTCTAAGCGCTTCCCAAGTATCACCGTAAACCCTGGTGGAGCTGGAAATGACTTTAGATCAGATACACAAGTAAGAGCAAAACACGTAGGCTCAGGATGGCAATTGGAAATTAAAAGAAAATTAAATTCAGGAGATCCTACAGATGCCATATTTGTAATTGGTGAAGAAATTCCTTTTGGATTATCAATTTTTAACAATGCTGCAATTGCACACGGAATGTCAAACTTCTTGACAATGAGAATTGAAGAATAACCGTAACACACAAAAGTGCAGGTTATTTACAGCCTGCACTTTTAAAACAGTGTCACGTTAAAATTTTAATTTAAAACCTTACCGATGAAAAAAATAATTCAAGTATTATTGATAACATTCATAGGGGTCTCTTTCAGTTCTTGTTATTATGACGCTTTCCCAGAAGATGAAAATATTCCTGGAGATGGTGATCCAATAGAATTCGTTTCTTATCAAAATGATATTGTGCCTCTTGGGGTTCAATGTACTGGGTGTCATAAACAAGGAGGAGACTTACCGAACATGGAAGATAATTCCTATAGCAACCTATTAAATGGATATGTAATACCAGAAAATGCAGCAGGAAGCATTTTATATAAATCACTCTTAGGTGATGGTGTAGAGCTAATGCCGCCTGGTGCTGGATGGCCTTCAGCAAAAACCGATTTGGTAAAAGACTGGATCAATCAAGGGGCTCTAAACAATTAACCGTAAAGAATATAGATATGAAAAATTATATAAAAATACTTATTGTTTTTTTGATGCTCCCTTTTATTGCGGTTTCACAAAAAGATGTTGGAAATGAAACGAATGATTCAATGCCAAAAAAAATAAAAGAAAAATTAGAAAGAGCTGCTTTTGATAGTCAATTTCTAATAGATAATCCTACCAATGTTGCATTGAACAAAAATCAATTAGAAGTTCAAATGGAGCACAGGGTTGGAGAGTTTAATAATGATAAAAATGATATGTCTGGTATTTGGGGACTCTCAAATATAAGACTTGGTGTAGCCTATGGAGTCCACGAAAGACTAACTGTTGGTTTTGGGACAACTAAGGATAATCGATACCAAGATTTTAACTGGAAAGTTGCAATTTTTAGACAGACTAAATCTAATAAAATGCCATTTAGTGTAAGCTATTACGGAAATTGGGTAGTTGATGCTAGATCAAAAGAAAATTTTAAATACACAGCAGATCGTTGGTCGTTTTTTAATCAAGTAATTATAACTAGAAGGTTTAGTCCAAAATTATCTATTCAAGGAACACTTAGTTTATCTCACTATAACGTAGTGAAAAATACGATGCGAAACGATATGATTGCCTATTCGTTAGGTGGGCGTTACAAAATAACAGATGGTATCGGTATTTTGGTTGACTATAGCCAACCACTAACTAAGTTTTTAAAAGACAATCCAAATCCAGGAATAAGCTTGGGTGTTGAGTTTGGCACTTCCTCCCATGCATTTCAAATATTTGTTACTAATTATCACGGAATTGTTCCACAAGACAATTATATGTTTAATAATAACGACTTTTTTGATGGAAATATCATGTTAGGATTTAACATAACAAGACTTTATAGTTTTTAGATTTATTACCGGAGGCACAAAAAAAACTAACTTCCAATTAACCAGAAAGGGATTGGATTTGAATTAAAAATGAAAATCTGATCCTTTTTTTTGAAACAAACATCTCTGAAATCATGAAAGAACAAGATAACAACAGCCGTAGAAATTTCCTAAAAAAAGGAGGTTTAGCTTTAGGTGCACTTTCTGCAACTGCAATAGCCTTAGCATCTTTTCAAAAAGAAGCGGTAGAAGAAACAGGCGAAAAAGTAAAACTACTTTCTCCTGAAGGTGATATTGTTGAAATTGATAAAGCCTATGTAAAATCTGCTCATGATTTAAACTTACCATTAGATTCAAAAAAGATTAGAGAAGGAATTCCTAATAGAAAATTTGTTATGGTAATCGATTTGGCACGATGTAAAAATGCCCTAAAATGCGTAAGTGCCTGTAACAAAAATCATTACATTGCTGGTAAAAATGCGTGGCTTAAAGTTTATAAAATGCAGGAGTCTAAAGATACTGCCCCCTATTGGATGCCGAGTGCTTGTCAACATTGTGATCAGCCAGCTTGTGTTACGGTATGTCCAGTTGATGCCACTTTTAAACGTAGAGATGGTATTGTTTTAATAGATAATGAACGATGTATTGGTTGCCGTTTCTGTATGGCTGCTTGTCCTTACTCTGCGAGAGTTTTTAATTGGGAGGAACCTGATCAAGGTGAGATTATGATGAATATAGATATGAATCATGTGGTACCTTCTCCAGAACATGCAGGATTACCTAGTGTTAAAGGAACTGTAGATAAATGTGATTTCTGTCCACATCAAATAGATAAAGGGGAACTTCCACATTGTGTTTCTGCTTGCCCAAATGGCGTATTTTATTTTGGAGATAAATATGAAGATACCGTTACAAATGGTGATGAAACGGTGCGATTAAGTAAAATATTAGAAGACAAAGCAGGCTATAGATTAATGGAAGGATTAAACACACAGCCAAGTGTTTATTACCTACCTCCAAAAAATAGATCAGATGACTTTAAAGATGGGTTGGATAAGTATAATGAGTTTCAATCTGTTGAAAAACCAACATAGTTATGAAAAATTATGATACACTTCTTAAAGATTTAACTCCTAAGAAATTTACAAAATTCGGAGTTATATGGACTAGTTTTCTATTGGTAATCATCATTATAGGAATCATTGCCTACATAGATCAAATTATAAAAGGGCAAGTAGTTACCAATATGCGAGATTATGCATTATGGGGAATCTATATTTCAAATTTCGTGTTTTTTGTGGCGACTAGTTTTGTTGGATCAATAATAGTAGCAGTACTAAGACTTACTAAAAATGAATGGAGAACTCCTTTAGTGAGAATTGCCGAAATAATAACCCTTGCTTCAATTGTTATGGCTGGGATTACAATTATGATTGATATGGCAAGACCCGATAGGCTGTTAAACTTATTTATTCATGCGAGAATTCAATCTCCAATTACTTGGGATGTTATTATTATTCCGACAACTATTGTAATTAGTTTTTTACTGCTATACTTTCCATTACTTCCCGATTTTGCGATTTTGAAGGATTTTTTCAAAAAGAAGAAACCAAAACTGAGTAAACTGTATGGTAAGCTCTCTTTAAATTGGAAAGGGACCAAAAAACAAAAAGCAATTCAAACTAAATCTATAAGAATAATTGCACTTATGATTATTCCAATAGGCTTAATGCTTCAAACCATTGATGCTTGGTTGTTTTCAACTACCTATCGCATAGGTTGGGATAGTACCAATATGGGCGCTTATTTTATTTCGGGTGCTTTTGTTGCTGGTGTTGCTGCTTTAATTGTAGTGGTCTATGTTGTTAGAAGAACCAATAAATTAGAAAAATATATCACCAATTTTCAGTTTGATAAGCTAGGAAAATTATTAGCATTGGCTTGTCTGGTATACCTTTATTTTAATATGAATGAATATTTAATTCCTGCTTATACTCCTTCAATAGGAGAGGAGATTCATTTAAACACCTTGTTTGTTGGTAGTTATTCCTACCTGTTTTGGATGGTAACCATCGGAGGATTAATTTTGCCAATTTTATTCTTATTATTTAAAAAAGGAAGAAAACCATTACCAATGTTTGTTATAGGATTAGTAGTTGTAATTGGTTCTTGGTGGAAAAGATATATTATAATAACACCTACCTTATTACATCCATTTTTACCAATTCAAGGCGTACCAGAATCATGGCATCATTATTTTCCAAGCCTTCACGAATGGTTAATAACCATAGCAACCTTAGCGATGGCATTGTTGATAATTACTTTATTGGTTAGATATTTACCTGTGATTCCTATCCAGAGAACTGCGGAAGAAAACGACTTGTTAGAAACCAACATAAAACACTAAATCATGAAAAACAGGAACCACATAAAACACCTTCTTCTTGCTATTTTAAGTGTATTTTTGATAATAGCAAGTTTTCAAAATGCAACTGCACAAGAAGTTAAAAAAAGCAAAGTAAGATTAAAAGTTCAGTACATTACTATTATGAATGGAGAATCTTATCTTGACATTAAAGCGAGTTCAAAAGTTAAAAAACAGAATATTAAAGTTTCTGGAATAGAAATAATTGTCTTCAATGAATTTGAAGATGAACAAATTGAATTGGGAAAAACAACGACCAATTCAAAAGGAGAAAGTAAATTTAGTATCGATGATTTTAATAAAATTCAATCAGATTCAACCAATAGTTATCATTTATTAATTTCATTTAAAGGAAATGATTCATTTAAAAAAGCTAAAAAGAGAATCAGTTTTAAGCAAGCTGAAATTTTAGCAAAATTAAAGGTAAAGGATAGTCTAAATTTTATAGAAGCACAATTAATTGAAACAGCTTCAGGAAATCCAGTTGAAGGAGAATCCTTAACCATACAAGTACAACGATTGTTTGGTCCTTTGGTTCTTGGTGAGGAGTTCAATGAAACGGATGAAGAGGGCTCCATTTCAGTTCCAATTGAAGAAGGAATTCCTGGTATTGATGGAAATTTAACTTTAGAAGTAGTTTTAAACGATCACGATGATTTTGGAACCGTCAAAGCTATAATTGAAGCGCCCATAGGAAAACTAATCGTTGATGAATCTACTTTTGACCAAAGAACCATGTGGTCGCCCAGAAATAAAACTCCTATATTTTTACTCATATTTCCTAATTTATTAATTGTAGGAATTTGGGGATTAATCATCTATTTAATATTCAATTTATTTAAAATTTCTAAATCTAAAAACTAATAATTATAAAGGCATTTAAAATTTTTGCGATCATTAGTATCCTCATATTTGCATTGTATTCCTTTTTAACTTTTGTTCAAGTAAAATGGGAAGTTCCTGCTAAGAATGTAAATATGAATAACCCAATAGATGAAAACACTGGCAAAGGAATTGGAAAATCATTATACTACAAACATTGTAAATCATGTCACGGAAAAGAAGGATACGATGATGGACCAAAAGCCAATGAACAAGAAGCTGATTTAGGAGGTTTTTCTACAGAAGAATTTCAATCACAAACCGATGGAAAATTATTCTATAAGCCTACATTTGGTAGAGACGATATGCCAAACCACGAAAAGAAAATGCCCGATGAGGAAGACAGATGGCTTATTGTAAACCATATGCGGGCTTTAGCTGAATAATAGTTTAATTGTTTTAAAAGGCAGAACCCTATAATTGATTTTATAGGGCTTTGTTTGTATTAGAAATGGATCTCCATCCACCGAAGCCCTTAGAATTAATTTTGATATTTATTGGACACATTAAAAAAGCCCTCCTTCGCTTTTCATAAAATCAAAGCTTCGGAGGGCGTAGGTGGAGCCGGGGAGATTCGAACTCCCGTCCAAACGTGCAATTATAACGTTTTCTACATGTTTAGTTTTTATTTAGATTTTCGTCAGATTGCCGGTTAAAAACTACCAACGCACCGCTTATCTTTACTTGAGCTTCACTGTTTCATCAAAGTCCTAAAACAGCTAGGTTTACTTTTACGAAGTCTCTATAT
>JAJRQR010000141.1 GCA_024280145.1 Bacteroidota bacterium | reverse complement strand
AATCATTTCCGTAAGCATATGCTTTAACAACAGCTAAAAATTTTGTGTTGGGTTGAAGCTTCGATTTTAAATAATGATAGTTGTTACCCAGTGCGGTAAGGTTAATTTCTAAAACAGTTTCGTTGGTTTTTGGCATCCCTTAGGCTTGCTTTTTTTTAGAAACTTCTTCAGGTTCTGTTACATTCATTTTTCGAACTTTTTCTTTCAGCATTGCCTTATAATAAGCAGATCTGCTTAAAGGTTCGTATTCATCTACTTCACCTAAAAGTACGAGGTCATCACTTTTTGCTTTTCGGTAACTATAATTAGCAAGGTTTCCTGTTCGTGTACAAATAGCGTGAACTTTGGTCACATATTCTGCTGTTGCCATAAGTGCTGGCATAGGTCCAAAGGGGTTTCCTTTAAAATCCATATCTAATCCAGCAACAATCACTCGGACTCCTCGATTAGCAAGATCGTTACAAACTTTTACGATTTCATCATCAAAAAACTGAGCTTCATCAATACCTACCACATCACAACTATCGGCTAAAATCGGAATATTTGCTGCTGCAGGAACAGGAGTTGAATGAATTTCGTTACTATCATGCGACACAACCGAGTCGTCATTGTAGCGAGTATCGATAGCAGGTTTAAAAATTTCTACTTTTTGTTTAGCGAATTTTGCACGCTTTAATCTTCGGATGAGTTCTTCTGTTTTACCTGAAAACATTGAGCCTGCGATGACTTCAATCCATCCAAATTTTTCTTTTTGATTTACAGTATTTTCGAGAAACATAAAATATTTTTAAACTAAAACAGAATTCCTTGACGTTTACATAAAGGTTGTGTAAATTTATAAAAACAAAATAGAAAATTTGCTTTATTTTAATAAGTTATGAAGAAGAAAGTCTTATCCCAAATAAACACGCTTGCTCAGCGCATTATTGCCTCTGAAAATGATTTAGATATTTCACAAACAAAGAACACATTAATCCAACTTTATGAAAAATTATCGGTCTTAGAGTTCTTAGAAACGAGTGTTGAAACAGAATTTAAAAAACCCGAACGTCCTGCAATCGATTCAAAAACCTATCGGGAAGAAAATTGGTTTAAAGAACCCGAAGCAGTTCCTCAATCTCCTCATGAAGAAGCATTGGTTGAACCTTTGATGGATAAAATTAAAGACATCATGGCGCAAATGCCAAATGAAACTCAGAAATTAGATGAGATATTAAAGGATATCCTACCCAAGCAACCCGACGATAAACAGTCTGCTGAGAAATTTTCTAACGAGATAGAAGAATTTGCTTCTTCCTATCAAGAAATGCCAATTTTTGAACGTAAAGATGAAGAAAAATCTGCATCAAATTCTACAAATCAAAGTGCTGAAATAATTTTTGAAAAAGCACCAGAACCCGATAAGCCAAAGTCTATTAACGATAAGCTAAATCAAGGATTGAATATTGGATTGAACGATCGTTTGGCATTTATTAAGCATTTATTTGAAGGAAGCGCAGATGATTACACACGGGTATTATCGCAAATAAATACGATGGAATCTCATACTGAAGCAGCTTCGTTTATCAATTCTACCATAAAACCAGATTATAATAATTGGGAGGGGAAAGAAGAATATGCAGAACGATTTATGTTAATTATTGAAAAACGTTTTAATTAATTTTTCAGCTTAAAATGGGTAAATTATATTTAGTACCTACTCCTATTGGAAATTTAAAAGACATCACTTTTAGAGCGATTGAAGTTTTAAAAGAAGTCGATTTAATTCTCGCTGAAGACACTCGTACTAGCGGAAAATTATTAAAATATTTCGATATTCTTACACAAATGCACTCTCACCATATGCACAATGAGCATAAAACGGTAGAAGGAATTGTAAGACGAATTAAAAACGGAGAAACCATCGCATTAATAAGTGATGCCGGAACTCCAGCCATTAGCGACCCAGGTTTTTTATTAACTCGTGCCTGTGTTGAAGCAGGATTGGAAGTAGATTGCCTTCCAGGTGCCACCGCATTTGTACCCGCTTTGGTAAATAGTGGATTGCCTAATGATAAGTTTGTTTTTGAAGGATTTTTACCCGTAAAAAAAGGGCGACAAACTAGATTGTTACTTCTTGCTGAAGAAACTAGAACCGTTATTTTCTATGAATCTCCACATAAACTTTTAAAAACCCTCAAGCAATTTGTAGAATATTTTGGGGCAGATAGACGGGTTTCAGTTTCTAGAGAAATCACCAAGCTCCACGAAGAAACTATTCGTGGCACTGCTTCTGAAGTTTTAGAATATTACACCAACAAGCCTCCAAAAGGAGAGATTGTTATTGTAGTTGGCGGGAAGAAAAACTAAACATGCTTTCCTTTATTCCAACCGTGTTTTCCTAAATATTGATTGCCGCTTTCTACAGCGCCTTCCTCAATAGAAGTTCCCATTGAATCATTCCAACGGTTAAGGTATCCAAAAAGTGAAATCACACCCAACATTTCAACTATTTCACCTTCGTTCCAATGTTGGTAAAGTCGGGTTTTAATTTCTTCATTTACGGCATTTGGAATTTGTGAAGCTGCCAATGAAAAGTCTAAGGCAACTCTTTCTGCTTCCGAAAAAGCGGAATGTGTTCGGTATTCCCAAATATTATCTAATTGCTCTTGCTCTGCTCCGTATCTTTCCGCAGCACGAATAGCATGTGCTTGACAATAACGACAACCTGCCGAGTTACTACTTACCCATGCAATCATACGTTTTAAAGCCGAAGTTACTCGACCTTCATTCGCCATTACCGCTTTATTAAGATTGATAAATGCCTTGCTAATCGCTGGGCGATGTTGCATTGTAAGGACACTGTTTGGGCAAAAGCCAAGGGTTTCATTAAAAAAATCGGCTAATTGTTTGGTTTCAGGGCTGTGATCTGGTGATAATGGAGTAACTAATGGCATCGCGTTGTTAATTTGAATTTGAACAAAGCTAAAGGATTTTATTTGTTCTCGCAAAGACGCGAAGACTCAAATAGAAAAATAATATTTTTGCTTTTGCTTCTCTTTGAGTGTTTCAAAACAATATAGACAAAGGTGCTTTTATTATCAGTAATATCTATTTAAAACAAATAAAATACTAATAGGTATTTTGTAGATTTGCATTTCAATAAAAATAGAAAATCATGGCAAATCATAAAGTAACAACAACCTGGAAAAAAAATATGCTTTTGGAATCTGACAATCCAAGTGGCAAAACCCTACTAATGGAAACTGATCCAGCTTTTGGAGGCACCGAGCAAGGGATGAATCCAAAGGCTTTAATGCTTTCCTCAATTGGAGGTTGTACAGGTTTAGACGTAATGGCTTTGTTAAAAAAAATGCGTGTTGAGGTGGATAGTTTCAATGTAGTGGTTGATGGGAATATGACTACCGAACACCCAAAATACTACGATAAAGTTAGTATTGATTACTATTTTTCAGGAAGCGATTTAAATGAAGAAAAAATTAAAAAAGCAGTTTCTTTATCTGAAGAACGATATTGTGGTGTTATCAAAATGTTTCGGACTTTTGCTGAGGTTACGATTGGGGTTCATATTAATGAATAGCTATTTTTTTATCAATCGAACCGTACTTCCTTCTGAAGTAAATAAATAGATTCCATTTTGAAATTGAGAAAGATTAATTTCTATTTGCTCTCCTTTTAAAAACCCTGCTTGTATTAATTTTCCTGTAACATCTGTTAGTTGGTAATTGGTTTCAGAAGAAATAAACCTGTGATTTATTTTAAATATTCCGTTAGATGGGTTGGGGAAAACGGAAAACGTATTTATCGTATTTTCTGAAATGCTTAATGGGTTGTTATTGAAACGTTGTAAAACAAAAGAAGAGGATGTCCAAGCGACATTCCCAAAACAAACAATTTTACCATCATTTTGCAACATAAAACTTTTTGAATATTGATAATACCCAATTACTTGAAAATTGAAGTTATTATCTGTAGTCCCGTCTAAATTATATCTCTTTACCACCATATAAGATGCTCCTTCAAAAAAATCATAAAAAGGATAAAATAATAATAACCTTTGATTGTGTTGTACAATTATTTTTTTTGAATTGGATAAGCTATTTTCAATACTTATAACCCCATTTTCAGCAAAACTCATATCAACATCTCCGTTAGGTAAATATCTAAATATTCTAGTGTCAATAGTTTCTGAAGCTCCATCTATATGTGATGATAAAATAGCCATTTTTCCATCATTATAATTATCCATAGATCTAATTGAAAAGTTGGGCTCTAAATTTATAGTTACAATGCCATTGCTTCCGTAAGTAGAATCAATTTCTCCAGTAGATAAATATTTAATTAAAACCTTGCTTTGTACTCCATTATTTTCTGTTGCAACTAATGCTATAAAACTTCCATCATCTAATATCCTAATACCTTTATGTGTATTACTTTCATTACCAATAGCAGTTATAACAATTCCGTTATTACCAAAACTTAAATCTAAATCACCATTTGATAAAAAACGTTTGATTATTAATTTATCTATGCCGTCATCAATTATGGTATTTATAATAATAAAACTATCATTAGTTAATAATTCCATTTTAGAAATTAAATTAGTATCAAATGGAATTAAATCTCCGTTAATACCAAAAGACACATCTTTTTCTCCTTCAGGCAAATAACGTGTTAATGTATATTTATTATCATTCCCCTGAGGAGTCCCTACTATAATTTTATCATCTTCTTGAATAGTTATATAATAGTAAATTCCGTAACTATTATAATTCCCCCAGACAAGCCCATTGTTTCCAAAGGATGTATCAATATCCCCATTTGAAAGTAATCTAACTATTACTGGCGTATTTACTCCCTCAAACATCCCGCTACCAACAACTAAAAGTTTTCCATCACTTTGTTGAGCCATTGCTTGAGCATTTTCATCTTGCGGGTCAATATCAATTATTGCCATACCGCTTCCTTGAAAACCAAACGTAGTATCTATACTTCCATCTTGAGAATACCCTAAAGCTGTAAAGAACAATAATAAAATCAATTGAAGTTGTTGTGTTTTTTTCATAATAGAAATATTTAACCGTAAAATACAATGCAATAATAATCGAGAGAGGATTTCCTATAAAAGGAGCTTTATTATTTTTTTATTAAAAGTAATAATTAAAGTAGAAAAAAACTATTTTCATAATAAAATTATTATTTTTACTTTTTACTTCCCAATAAATAGACATCAATTTACAATTACAATTCCATTAGAAATTTCTTAATCAATTTGAATTTTTTAAACTATGCGTTGGACACTTAAACCAAAACCAGACCCATTAAAAGTCACTCAATTATCTAAAGAATTAGGAGTAGACGAAGCTACCTCTTTTTTATTAGTACAACGGAAAATCGACACTTTTCAAGAAGCAAAAGACTTTTTTCGTCCCGATTTAAATAAGTTATATGATCCTTTTTTAATGCAGGATATGGAAAAAGTCGTAGCTAGAATTGAAACTGCAATTACTGCGGAAGAAAACATCTTAATTTATGGCGATTACGATGTAGATGGAACTACAAGTGTGGCACTGCTATCATCCTATTTACTTACAACGTATCCAAATGTGGCAACGTATATTCCAGATCGTTATGGGGAAGGTTATGGTATTTCATTTAAAGGAATCGATTTTGCCGAAGACAATGACTTTTCATTAATCATCGCTTTGGATTGCGGAATAAAAGCGATTGATAAAGTTGCATATGCTTCAGATAAAAACATTGATTTTATTATCTGTGATCATCACAGACCAGGAAATGAAATCCCAAATGCAGTAGCTATTTTAGATCCAAAAAGAGACGATTGCAATTACCCTTTTAAAGAACTTTGTGGTTGTGGAGTGGGTTTTAAATTAATACAGGCTTTGGCTTCCAAAAAAGGAGAAACCATCGATGATTTAATTCCTTATTTAGACCTAGTTGCCACAGCAATTGGTGCCGATATTGTTCCGATTATAGATGAAAATAGAATACTTGCTTATCACGGTTTACAAGTTATAAATAACAATCCAAGACCTGGTTTTAAGGCGATACTTCAACAAGTTAAGAAAAAGGTTTTAACGATTACAGATGTTGTTTTTATCATTGCACCAAGAATTAACGCCGCCGGAAGAATGAAACACGGAAATCATGCCGTTACACTTCTTTGTGAGAAAGATCAAAATTTGGCTGCGGAATATGCCATTGATATTGATAAATTTAACACCGATAGAAAAGAAGCCGACAAGCAAATCACTATTGAAGCATTAGCACAAATTGAATCTAATAATGAAAAGGAAGGGTTTACAACCGTTGTTTATGATGAAAATTGGCACAAAGGAGTAATTGGAATTGTTGCTTCTAGATTAATCGAAACGTATTACAGACCGACTTTAGTTTTTACAAAAAGCGGTGATGTTTTGGCTGCATCAGCAAGAAGTGTAAAAGGCTTTGACGTGTACAATGCTTTGGAAAAATGCTCAGAGTTTATCCAACAATTTGGTGGTCATAAATACGCAGCAGGATTAACATTACTTGAAGAAAACTACGAAGGCTTTAAAGCTCAATTTGAAAAAGTAGTTTCAGAAAGCATCGATCCAAAATTATTAATTCCTGAAATTAAAATTGATAATCAAGTTAATTTAGAAGATATCACTCCAAAATTTTACAGGATTTTAAAACAATTTGCGCCTTTTGGGCCAGGAAATATGACTCCTGTTTTTATGAGCGAAGATTTGCAAGATACAGGCTACGGAAAACAAGTAGGCGAGGACAAAACACATCTTCGGTTTACAGCAACACAATATAATTCTAGCAAAATTGTAGGGATTGGTTTTGGATTGGGAGATAAGCTGGATTTAATTTCAGAAAGAAAACTTTATAAAGCGACTTATACCATTGATGAAAATGAATGGAACGGAAATATAAGTTTACAATTGATGGTGAAGGATATTAAGGAGTAATATATTGGGCTTGTAAGTTTCTTTTGAGGTTTTCGTCAAAATCAACATTACGCTAACCAATGAAACTTACTAAAATTTTAGGGTATTTAGGACTACTTGCTTCCATTATTGTAGGAGTTGGCGAATATTATTTACATTATAGTGATTATGTAATTGAGTTTTCGAGAAATTATGAATTCTTAAAATATGTCTCCTTAGAAAATTTAAAAATAGGTCATTTTCTAGCGGTAATTGGACTTCCTTTTTATTTTGCTGGATATATTCATATTTACAGAATGCTAAATACAGGAAATAAATTCTTAGCTCAACTCATATTGGCTTTAGGTTTAGTTTCCTTTTCTGTAGGAGGTATTTGGATTGGCTCCAGAGCTTTTTTAGGGTCTATAATTCATTTACAAGACCAAATTACTCCTACTATTTACCAAGAGATTTTAGATAATTACACCAGTTATTTAGAAATATTAGTGATTATATTACGAGGAGTGATTGCTTTACTCTCAGTTATTTTTGTCATCGCTATTTTAAAGGGAGGAACTTTATATCGAAAATGGATGGCCTTCTTTAATCCAATCACAATTTGATTGGCTTTGTTTTTAACGCTTCAAATTCCTTCAATAGGCAAGCATATAGTCCCTATTTTAATGAATGTTACACACTTTATACTCTTTAGCGTGTCCTTATATCAATTACAAATTTATATCAAAAACAATGATTAAAAAGATATTAAAAATTTTAGGAGTCGTTATTTTATTAGTTTTAATTGCTGCTATTGTTTTCTTTTGGAATGACGCTTCTTCAGAAAAATATGAAGTGACTATTTCAGAAGCAAAAATTCCAAAATTTACTGAAGTTGACCTTCCATTTACCCATCAATATAATAGTAAACGATCATTGCCAATTGCTCCTTCAGCATTAATAGATATTAATAATGATCAAGTTGATGAGGTTTTTTTTGGTGGCGGAATGGGACAACAAGATGAATTATTTAGCTTCAAAAACGGAAAATTTGTTTCTATTTCTTCCGAAGTAAACCTTCCAGAAAAAGCCGAAGATCTCACAACTATCGGAGTAGTTTCAGCAGATTTTGATAATAATGGTTTTGTAGATTTAATGATTGGTAGAGAAGATGGGCTTCATTTATATTATAATAATAATGGTATTTTTTCTGAAACTATCATAGAAACTCCTATGAACTCCAAATCTACTCCTTCGGGATTTACCGTTGGAGACATTGATAAAGATGGCGATTTGGATATTTTTCTAGCTACTTATATTAAAAAAGATTCGATGCAGGGGCAAACAAAATTTGAAGATTATACTTATGGTTCCACTTCAGAATTATTGATGAATAAAGGAGATAATACGTTTAAACGAATTACAGTAGAAGCAGGATTAGATTATGTGCACAATACTTTTCAGGGTGTTTTTGTGGATATTGATAATGATACTTGGTTGGATTTGGTGGTTGCTCACGATACAGGTGAAGTCCGAACTTATAAAAATAATGGAGACCTCACCTTTACAATGAAAGAAAATCCTTTGACTAACAAATTTGCATACCCAATGGGAATTGCTGTTGGAGATTATAACAATGACGGTTTGGTAGATTTTATGTTTTCAAATACGGGAAGTACCATCCCGTGTTTTATGGCAAAAGGTGATATAAAAGACGTTTAGAAATTTAATGAAAAATGGATTTTGTTTAAAAATGAAGGAGATTTTAAATTTACAGATAGTGCAGTAGAAACAAAAATTGCTGATTATGAATTCTCTTGGGGTGCCGTTTTTGCCGATATGAATAATGATGGATTACAAGATTTAATAGTTGCAGAAAATTATGTAGATTTAGCACCTAATAAGTTGTTTAGATTAACAGGACGATTTTTAATTCAAAAAGAAGATCACACTTTTGCTCCTACCGAAAAAGAAAGCGGTGTTGTAAATCCGTATTTTGGCATAACACCTTTGGTAAGCGATTTCAATAAAGATGGTTATTTAGATATGATTTATACTAATATAGATTCCCCTTCTATGGCCTTTATTAATCAAGGCGGAAATTATAATTCACTTCAATTAGATTTGGGAGATAATGCAAAAACTCAAGGAGCTAAAATTCAAGTGGAAACTGAAATAAAAAAACTTACAGACTTTTTAGTCTCGGGAGAAGGATTGGCAAGTGACCAAACAGCCATCATTCATTTTGGATTGGGTGATGAAACGATTGTTAAAAAAGTTACTATTACCTATGCAAATAGTAAAGAAATAGTATTAAAAAACCTGAAAGCAAATGCTATTATTAATGTTGAAAAAATGCTGATGGAGCAGAACAAAACTAAAAAAACTCCAGAATAAATCTATGCGAAATACGATTCTAAACATATTAATTCTCCTTGTTTTTGTTGTAGGTATTGTAGGGTCTTCAGAACTAGTTTGGACAGAAATAATCCTTCAGGATGTTTGTCCTAAATTTGTAGGAGTTCCAGTTTGTTATATTATCTTTTTTTGTTTGATTATTCCATTAACGGCTCATGTTTTGTCCTTTAAAAATATTATCTATTTTATCTTTACAGGAATTGCTTTTTTAATTGCGTTTTCTGCGAGTTTTTTGAAAGTTTTTGGTAATGGAGTTTGTCCTAAATCTGTAGGAGGAATTCCACTTTGTTTTTATTCTTTAGCAATATTTACATTACTGTTACTTTTAAAAATAATGTTACTTTAAAATGCTCCTAAAAATTTGTAAAACCATCATTGAAAAAGACATTGTAATTTCTTCATTGAAAGTTGCTTTGGTAGTAGGTATAATTCTTAATTTAATCAACCAAGGTGATGTGCTTATTTCGATGGAGTTTGAAAAAATAAATTGGTTTAAATTGCTATTGACCTTTGCAGTTCCTTATTTAGTTACAACGTATGCTTCCGTTAAAGAACGATTGAAATAAAATTTTAAATTCAAACAGAAAGCACCTAGTTATCCTCCAACAATTCCTCATTCCGAAGTCTTAAAATAATTTGCGCCACAGCAATCGTATCTTTTTCACAATACCGAATGATACGATCAATATCGTTTTCTTTATAAAAAACATCACGAACTTCACTGCCATCAATATCATCTTTGGGTGAGGGAATTCCTAAAACGTGCGTCATTAATTTAAGAGAAGTATAGGTTTTATAATCTCCAAACTTCCATAATTCCAACGTATCTAGATGAGCAACTTCCCAAGGTTTTTTGCCAAAAAGGTCTAATTTAAACGGAATATCAATTCGGTTAATAATCATTCTTCGAGCGATGAATGGAAAATCAAATTCCTTTCCATTATGTGCGCAAAGCAAATGATACGGCTTATTAAAATGTGATTCTAAAAGGTTTTTAAACTCCTTTAAAATAGAAACCTCATCTCCATAAAAAGTGGTCACTCTAAAATTTCGGATGTCACCTTGAAATACAAAATAACCCACTGAAATACAGACTATTTTTCCAAATTCTGCCCAGATTCCTGCTCGATCGTAAAATTCTTCGGGAGTAAATTCGTCTTTGCGTTGGTAGTTGGTTTTTGGTTCCCAAAGTTGTTGGGCGGTTTTGTCTAATTCAGAAAAATCTGAATATAACGGAACCGTTTCAATATCCAGAAAAAGGATATTCTCTAATTTTATTCGTTTCAGCATAATTTATAAAATTGCAATCGGGGAGGAAATATAAAGGTACAAAAATATATTAAACTTAAAACAACGATTGCTGTTTCACAGGATTTTCATGATCCAACAACCATTTTTTTCTATGTAAACCGCCGCCAAAACCTGTTAAAGAACCATCTTTTCCAATTACTCGATGACAAGGAATAATAATCACAATTGGATTTTTACCATTTGCCGAAGCAGCCGCACGAATCACTTTTGGGTCACCCAAACGATTGGCAATTGTCTGATAAGAAACTGTTTTTGAAAACGGAATTTCTTGTAATTGTTCCCAAACTCTTTTCTGAAACTCGGTTCCTTGTGGGTTTAGTTTTAAGTTGAATTCGGTTCGAGAACCTTCAAAATATTCCTGAAGTTGAGAAACTGTTTTTTGAAGATGTTTAGGGATTTCTTTGGTTGATTTTTCTTCAGAATCCATAAAATGGAGCGAAAATAAACCATCTTGATTACCTTTAATTTCAAGAGTTCCGACAGGTGATTTAAAGTAAATTGTATCCATAATTACCAACCTACATATTTTGGAGGCTTCACATTTTTAAGGTTCAAATACACAATTAATTGCCCACGATGATGTGTTACGTGGTCTTGTAATAGATTAAGAATTTGTAATCTACTTTTTGGTCCAGCGAAAAATTCAACCGTTTCTTGAAGATTTTCCTTGGGAGTGTTTTTTACAATTTCTAACACCGTATCAAAGGATTCTTTCAATTCTGAAATGATTTCAGTTTTACTTTTTTGGGTTGATTCTTCTTCCTTTTTATAATCTTTTTCAGTAAAATACGAAGTACTTAACCAATCCATATTTTGTTTAATATGAAGTAATTGTTCACTAAAACTCATCTCTCTTTCCGTAGGTTTAAAGCCGTAATTTTCTTCTGGCATTGCTTCTGCTATTTCAAGAAGGTAGTTTTTTGAGTTTTCCCATTTTTCAAGAAAAGCTGACTTCAGAGTGATTTGTTGTGCCATAAAAGTTGAAACATTCAGTATTATAATTAGTAAAAGCCCTTTTTTCATTCCCTATAAATTATCATCTAATATAACGACTAAATTTTAGAAACGCCATTAAATCATTTCAGAAAAAAATAAAACTGATATTTCTAAGTAAAAAATCCTATTTTTTTAAGACCTTTATAGATTACAACGTAAAACTATGCTAACAAGAGATAATTTTAAAGATTTAGTTGAAGGAAATATCGACAAAAAAGCATTTTTCGAACTTTTAAAATTGGATGTCAGTGAAAATAAGTTAGCCGATATTTTATTTGATTTAGAATACGAAAAAGAATTACTTCAATTACAGGCCGAATTAGTAAACCTCCAAAAATGGGTAACGAAGCACAAAAAACGTGTTTGTGTTATTGTTGAAGGTAGGGATGCTTCCGGAAAAGGTGGCTCTATTAGAAGAATGACAGAACATCTAAATCCACGTACCAGAAGGGTTGTAGCACTTACTAAACCTACCGAAGTGGAGCAAGGACAATGGTATTTTAGACGTTATATTAAAGAAATGCCCAATCCTGGAGAACTCGTTTTTTTCGATAGATCTTGGTACAATCGTGCGGTGGTGGAACCGGTTATGGGCTTTTGCACCAAGGAACAATATGATAAATTTATGATTCAAGTTCCCGAATTTGAACATATGCTCTACGAAGATGGCGTAATCGTAATTAAATTTTGGTTTTCGGTGACCAAAGAAGAGCAGATAAAACGATTTGAATCTCGTTTGGCAAGTCCCTTAAAACGATGGAAATTT
>JAJRQR010000140.1 GCA_024280145.1 Bacteroidota bacterium | reverse complement strand
CCAAGGGATAAGCAGTGATTTTTATGCTGATCAATTATTTAGAGGAGGAGCTGCATATTTATTTAATCAAGATTTTCAGATTGATGCATCTATTTTATTGAATTTTAAAGATACTCCCTCTCGTTTTATGGGAAGAATTGGAATTTCTTATAGGTTTGATATGCACGAAAAAGATGAATATATTGAAGATAAAGGAAGATCTGGAAGAGATAAAAAGAAAGAAGAAAAAGGTGCCAATAAAAAAGACAAAAAGAAGAAAAAGAACAAACGCAAGGATAGTATCGATTTTGACCAAGAAAATGATGGAGATGGTAGTATTTAGTGAATAATAAAAAATGATTGAATTAAAAAAAATTACCACAAAAAAGGAATTAAAACAGTTTGTAAAATTCCCTTTTTCAATTTATAAGGATTGCAAATATTGGGTTCCTCCACTTACCAAAGATGAGATGGAAACTTTAGATGTCGAAAACAATCCTGTTTTCAAAAATGCGGAAGCCAGTTATTATTTAGCATATAAAAATGGAAAAGCAGTTGGTAGAATTGCAGTAATTATTAACCACATTGAAGTTAAAGAACTCGACAAGAAAAAAGTTCGATTTGGTTGGTTAGATATGATTGATGATATTGAAGTTACCAAAGCTTTACTCAACAAAGTTTATGAAATTGGAAAGGCAAACAATCTTGAATATGCAGAAGGTCCTGTAGGTTTTTCAAATATGGAAAAAGCAGGAATTTTAACGATGGGTTTTGAGGAATTAAACACTATGATAACCTGGTATCATTATCCTTATTATGCCGAACACTTAAAAACTTTAGGCTTCACAAAACAAGCTACTTGGGTAGAATTCAGATTACAAAACCCTACTGAAACTACAGAAAAAGTTAAAAAATTCGCAAGGTTAATAAAAGAAAGATATTCATTGGAAGTATTACGTTTTAAAGCTAAAAGTGAAATATTACCATATGTAAACGATATGTTTGGTTTACTAAATAAAACCTACAATTCACTTCAAACATTTGTTCCTATTCAACAATATCAAATAGATCATTATAAAGAAAAATACTTCAATTTCATCAATCCAGAATACATTACTTGTATTTTAGATAAAGATAAAAAACTCATCGCTTTTTCTATTGTGATGCCTTCGTTTTCAAAAGCTTTGAAAAAAGCAAATGGATCATTATTCCCATTTGGTTGGTATTATTTAATGCAAGCTCAAAAGAAAAATGATACTGCCGCTTTTTATTTAATCGGAATTGATCCCGAATATCAAGGAAAAGGAGTTACCGCAATTATATTTGAAGAAATGCGAGAAATATTTGTAAGAAAAGGAATTGTTCAGACGGAAACAAACCCCGAATTAGAAGAAAACATAGCAGTTCAACAACTCTGGAAATCAAACGGTCCAGTAAAACACAAAGAACGTAGTACTTTTAGAATTAATTTATAACCTAACAAAACCCACTATGAAGATTAAATTACTTATCCCTGTATTATTTTTATTTATTTCAAGCATTTCATTTGCGCAACAACCCACTTCAGAAATTCTTGATGAAGCCTACAAACAAGCAACTTTAGAAAATAAAAGTGTCCTTGTAGTTTTTCAAGCATCTTGGTGTAGTTGGTGTAAAAAAATGGATCAAAATTTAAACAATGATAAAATTAAAGAATCTATAGAAGCAAACTATGTGGTTGTTCATTTAAGTGTTTTGGAATCTAAAAAGAATACCCATCTTGAAAACCCTGGTGCTGAAGATTTATTAAGAGAGCACAATGCTGTTAAAGCAGGATTGCCTTATTGGTTAATCTTTGACAAAGATAAAAACCTAATTGGAAATTCTTTAGGTTCTGATAATCAGAATATGGGTTGTCCATCTACCAAACAAGAGGTTATTGATTTAAAAGCAACTTTAAAAAAGACTTCAAGCTTAACCGAGGAGGAACTAAATTCAATTGGTGAGGTTTTCTATATTGAAAAAAAATAAATCAACCTTTTAGAAATGAGACCTACTGTAATATTATTTTTCATTTTCTTTTTAAGTGTTTTTTCTTGTAAGACTAATCAAATACTTCCCGATCCTTTAAAAGCGGGATGGAAAGGAGAATCTGTTTGTCAACTAATCAAAGAAAACAAATCGGTAAGAGTTTTAAAATGTACGTTCCCTCCAAACGTTGGACATGAGCGTCATTTTCATGCTCCTCATTTTGGGTACACCCTAGCTGGCAGTAAATTTAGAATGAAAGATACCACTGGAGTTAAGGAAATTCAGGTTTTAACAGGAAGCGATTTTTATAGCAAAGGCACCGAATGGCATGAAGTTTTGAACATTGGTGATAGTACTGCTGTTTTTTTAATTGTGGAACCTAAATAATTTGAAAAATTAATTATTTTTTTTCATTTTCTTTAAATGCTAATCGATGTGCAAAAATATTGATATACTATTGTTATCGAAAAGCATAAAAAAACATAGTTTTCAATATGAATAATAATTCAAAAGAGTTTCGGGAACAAGCCCATAAATTTGTTGATTGGATGGCTGATTATATGGATAACGTAGAAGATTATCCTGTAAAATCTCAAGTATTGCCAAAAGAAATTTATAATCAAATTGGAGACAACATTCCAAACCAAGGTGAAGATATTGAAGCTATTTTCAATGATTTTAGAAAAATTATTATGCCAGGAATTACCCATTGGCAAAGCCCTAATTTTTTCGCATATTTTCCTGCCAACACAAGCCCTCCATCTATATTAGCAGAAATGTTAACAGCTACTCTTGGTGTACAAGGCATGAAATGGGATACTTCGCCAGCTTCTACTGAATTAGAAGAAAGAATGACAGAATGGTTTAAAAATGCAATAGGAATCCCAAATAATTGGACAGGAGTAATTCAGGATTCTGCTTCATCAGCAACTTTAGCTTCTATTTTAACTGCAAGGGAACAAAAAACCCAATACAAAATAAATCAAGCTGGATTTGAAGGGTTCACAAAGTTTCGTGTTTATTGCTCTGAAGAGACACATTCATCAATTGAAAAAGGAGCAAAAATAGCTGGTATCGGAAAAACAAATGTAGTAAAAATACCGACAGATGATGTTTTAAGAATGCGACCTGATTTACTGCTCCAAGCTATTAATCAAGATATTAAAAATGGTTTTAAACCGCTCTGCATTATTGCTGCCATTGGAACCACGGGCACAACAGCAATCGATCCTTTAAATGAAATTGCAGAAATTGCTGAGGAATTTAAAATTTGGTTACACGTAGATGCTGCCTATGCAGGTTCAGCTTTATTATTACCAGAATTTCAGGATTATATTAAAGGAATAGAAAAAGCAGATAGTTTTGTATTTAACCCTCACAAATGGCTGTTTACAAATTTCGATTGCTCAATTTACTTTGTAAAAGATAAAAATGCTTTAGTCAATACTTTTGAAATATTACCTGAGTATCTCAAAACAAATACAGATGGTGACGTTAATAATCATTGTGATTGGGGTATTCCCTTAGGGAGGAGATTTCGTTAATTAAAGCTTTGGTTTGTAATGCGCTATTATGGTTTAGAAGAATTACAAAAAAACTTAGATATCATATTGAATTGGCGAAGTGGCTTGAAAATAAAATAGTAAAATCTTCTAATTTTAAACTTGTGACCCCTCGTACTCTTAATTTAGTATGCTTTCATTATAAGCCTCAAGAATTAAGTGACATTAATGAAGTTAATAAAATAAATGAATTGCTATTGCAAAAACTAAATGAAACGGGTGAAATGTACCTTACACACACCAAAGTTAAAGGGATCTATACTTTAAGGATGTCAATTGGACAAACAAATGTAAACCAAAATCATATTGAAAAAGCTTGGAAGCTGATAACTAATAAAGCAACAGAAATTAAGTTAATAGCTAAGAAATAACTGTTTTAAAAATATGAAAACAACAAAGATTATTAAAACCACAAATATTTTATCCTAAAAAGAAGGAGTAAATAAGTAATATTCAATTCTTATTCTAACCTTAAGATGTAAATTTCATCTTATCTTTCCCAAAGTTTTAAACTTTGGGAAAGATGTTCAAAACAATAAAATCCAATGTTTAAATAATTAAACATTGGATTTTTAATATAATAATTTAGAATGTATTACTCACCAAAAGCAGCAGCAACTGCAGCTGATAATCTTTTATAAGTTCCGTTTTCAAGACGTTCTCTAATAGCTGAAAAAGCAGTTAAAGTAATTTCTACATCTTCTAAGTTATGATTAGCAGTAGGAATCATACGTAATAAAATAAGTCCTTTTGGAATTACTGGATACACTACAATAGAACAGAAAATTCCGTGGTTTTCACGTAAATCTTTCACCAAAGCCATTGCTTCTGGTACCGATCCTTTTAAATATACTGGAGTCACACAAGATTGTGTGGTTCCAATATCAAAGCCTCTTTCCCTTAATCCTCCTTGTAAAGCGTTTACGTTTTCCCAAAGTTTGGTTCTTAACTCTGGCATGGTACGTAACATATCCAAGCGTTTCAATGCTCCTTCCACCAATTGCATTTGCAGTGATTTCGCAAACATTTGTTAACGTAGGTTGTATTTTAGATAATTGATAATTTCTTCTTCAGCAGCAATAAACGCTCCTGTACTCGCCATAGACTTTGCAAAGGTTGCAAAATAAACATCAATGTCATCTTGAATTCCTTGCTCCTCACCTGCTCCAGCTCCTGTTTTACCAAGTGTACCAAATCCGTGCGCGTCATCAACAAATAATCTGAAATTGTATTTTTTCTTAAGCGCAACGATTTCTTTTAATCTTCCTTGTTCTCCTCGCATTCCAAAAACTCCCTCAGAAATTAAAAGGATTCCTCCGCCACTTGCTTTTGCCATTTTAGTAGCACGTTGCAAGTTTTTCTCAATACTTTCTAAATCGTTGTGTCTATAGGTAAATCGTTTTCCTAAATGTAAACGAACACCATCAATAATACAAGCATGAGCATCTACATCGTACACAATTACATCGTCTTTTGAAACCAAAGCATCGATAGTCGAAACCATTCCTTGATACCCAAAGTTTAATAAATAAGTAGCTTCTTTGTTTACAAATTCTGCTAATTCATTTTGAAGTTGCTCGTGCAAATCTGTATGACCACTCATCATACGAGCGCCCATTGGATATGCAGAACCGTACTTTACTCCTGCTTCTCCATCTACTTTTCTTACTTCTGGATGATTTGCTAATCCTAGGTAATCATTGATACTCCAAGTAATCACTTCTTTTCCTTGGAATTTCATTCGGTTTGAAATTGGACCTTCTAATTTTGGAAACACAAAATAACCTTCTGCTACTTCTGCCCATTTTCCTAAGGGTCCTTTATTTTTATATATCTTTTCGAATAAATCTTTACTCATAATGTATGGTTTCAATATAATCGCAAAAATACTCAATTTTTCTATGTTTGAGCTTATTTTTAAAAGAAGAAATTAACAAGAAAAAAGCCACTACGTTAATAAAACATAGTGGCTTCGGTATATTTTGTTAAATAAATGTTTATTTCACATATTGAATTTCAGAGGCTTCCATTAGTTTTTCATCACAGAATCCTTGTTGATCCATCCATTTATCACTGTAAATTTTACTCATATAACGAGAACCGTGATCTGGAAAAACAACAACAACTACACTGTTTTCGTTAAATTCTCCTTCTTCGCTTAATTGTTTTAGACCTTCAACGGCTGCACCACTTGTATAACCTACAAACAACCCTTCAACACTTGCTAATTCTCTAGCGGTATGCGCTGATCCTTCATCGGTAACTTTTACAAAACGATCTATTTGATCAAAATCGGTTGCTGTTGGAATTAAATTTTTTCCTAATCCTTCAATTCGGTACGGGTAAATTTCATTTTCATCAAACTCACGAGTTTCGTGGTATTTTTTTAATACCGAACCATAGGCATCAATTCCAATAACTTTTACATCGCTATTTTGTTCTTTTAGAAAACGAGCGATACCAGAAATAGTTCCTCCTGTTCCGCTACAAGCCACTAAATGCGTAATTTTCCCTTCTGTTTGTTTCCAAATTTCAGGTCCTGTTGACATATAATGTGCTTCAGAATTTAACTGATTAAAATATTGGTTGATATAAATTGAACCTGGTGTTTCTTTATGAAGCCTTTTAGCAACTTCATAATAAGACCTTGGATCGTCTGCCGGAACGTGAGCAGGACAAACATATACCTTTGCTCCCATTGTTTTCAACATATCAATCTTATCTGGAGATGATTTTGAACTCACCGCCAACATACATTTGTAACCTTTAATAATACTAACCATTGCCAAACTAAAACCAGTGTTTCCACTGGTAGTTTCAATAATAGTATCTCCGGGTTTTAAAATGCCTTTTCTCTCAGCATCTTCTATAATATGTAAAGCAATTCTGTCTTTTGTAGAATGTCCAGGATTAAATCCTTCAACCTTTGCATAGAAACTTCCGTTATAGTTAGAAGTTATTTTGTTAAGCTTAATCATTGGAGTGTTTCCTATAAGTGATAACACATTGTCATAGACGTGTAAATCTTCTTTCATAAAAGGGATTTTATTTAATAAAAATCTTCATTTAAAATGACGGTTTTTAAACCGCACAAATTTACGATAAAAATATTAATTACTCTTTAATTCCTTCTAAATCTAATAAAAAAGCATACGTTCGTGCATGCTTCTTTAATGCATTGAATCTTCCTGAAGCACCACCGTGTCCCGCTTCCATATTAATATGAAGTAATAATAAGTTATTATCAGTCTTCAAATCTCTTAATTTAGCAACCCATTTGGCTGGTTCCCAATATTGTACTTGTGAATCGTGTAAACCTGTAGTGACTAACAAGTTTGGGTAATCCTTTGCCTCTACTTGATCGTAAGGTGAATAGGAGTTGATATAATCATAATATTCTTTATCATTCGGATTTCCCCATTCGTCATATTCTCCTGTTGTTAAGGGAATAGAATCGTCCAACATAGTAGTTGTAACATCCACAAAAGGAACCGCAGCCACAACTCCATTGTATAATTCGGGTGCCATATTGCAAATTGCTCCCATCAATAGACCTCCTGCTGAACCTCCATAAGCATATAAATGGTTAGCTGAAGTATATTTTTCTTGAATTAAATATTTTGAAACATCCACAAAATCAGTGAAGGTGTTTTTTTATGAAGTAGCTTTCCGTCTTCGTACCAACCTCTTCCTAAATACTCACCACCTCTAACGTGCGCAGTTGCATAGATAAATCCTCTGTCCAACAAACTCAACCTTACGGTTGAAAAATAAGGATCTGAAGTGCTTCCATACGAACCATAAGCATATAATAATAGAGGCGTATTCTCGTCAATTTTAGTATCTTTTCGATACACCATGGTTACAGGAATTTTAGTTCCATCCTCAGCGTTTGCCCACATTCTTTTGGACTCATAATTATTTTTATCAAAATTTCCTCCTAAAACTTCTGTTTCTTTTAAAACCGTTTGTTCTTTGGTTTCCATATTAAAATCGATTACGGAAGCCGGAGTTGTTAAAGAATTATATCCATAACGTAAAATTTGAGAATCGAATTCAGGATTTACGGAAACATAAGCGGTATAGGTTTCATTATTAAAAGGAAGGTAATATTCATTAGTGCCATCCCAACGGGTTATTTTTATTTCATTTAAACCATTTTTACGTTCGCTAACAACCAAATAATCCTTGAAAATATCGATATCTTCTAAAAGTACATCATTACGATGGGGAATCATATCAACCCAATTTTCTTGAGTAGTAGCATCTTCTGAAGTTTTCATTAATTTGAAATTGGTTGCCTTGTCCTTATTTGTCAAAATATACCAACTGTCTTCAAAATGTGAAATACTATATTCCAACCCTCTTTCTCTTGACTGAAATACTTTAAATTCCTCAAAAGGTGTATCTGCATTTAATACCCTAAATTCTGAGGTCAAAGTACTATAACATCCAATCACTAAGAATTTTTTAGATTTCGTCTTATATATATAGGTCCCGAAAGTTTCGTCTTCTTCCGTAAAAATTAATTCATCTTCCTCTGAGGAAGTTCCTAATCGATGTCTGTAAATTTTATCAGAGCGTAATGTTTGCTCGTCTTTTTGCGTGTAAAACAAGGTCTGATTGTCATTTGCCCAAGTAGAACCTCCTGTAGTTAATGGAATATTTTCATCTAATAAGTTACCTGAAACTAAATCCTTTATATAAATGGTGTAGTTTCTTCTACTTACTGTATCTACACCAAATGAGACCTTAGTATTATCTGGGCTCACACTTAACCCTGAAAGATTATAATAGCTATGACCTTCTGCCATTTCGTTTACATTAAACAACACTTCTTCTTCGGATTCTAAGCTATCTTTTTTACGTGTATATATTGGGTAATCCTTCCCTTTTTCAAAACGAGTAATGTAATAATAACCATTGTATTTATAAGGAACCGACTCATCATCTTCTTTAATTCGACTTTTCATTTCCTCAAACAAATCGGTTTGAAAATCTTTGGTATGTGCCGTCATTTTATCGTAATAATCGTTTTCTCTTTCCAAGTAATCGATTACTTCTTCATTTTCACGTTGGTTCAGCCAATAGTAATTATCGATTCGAACATCGCCATGTTTTTCTAAACGCTTTTCAATTTTCTCTGCCGTTGGAGCTGTTATATTCATAGGTTTTTTTGAAGGTTCTTTATTTTTACAAGAAGTTGCAAAAATAAGAGTTACTGCTGAAATAACTAGTAATTTTTTCATAATGAAATAATGATTAATTAGTAAACAAAGTAGTAATTTTGTAAAGATACAAAATAAGAAAATTATGTTTGGAGATTTACAAGGAATGATGGGTAAGCTTAAAGAAGCTCAAGCAAAAGTAGAAGCCACAAAATTAAGAATGAATACTGTTCTTATTGACGAGCAAAGTAGTGACGGACTATTAAAAGTTACCATCACAGCAAATAGAGAATTGAAAAACATTGAAATTGATGATTCTCTTTTGAAAGACAAAGAGCAATTAGAAGATTATTTAATTCTTACTTTAAATAAAGCTATTGAAAAAGCAACTAAAATAAACGACGCTGAAGTTTCTGCTGTTGCTAGTGAAGGAATGCCAAATATTCCCGGAATGGATATGTTTTAAAAGGCTATTCGATAAATGATATAAGACCGCTTCGCTTTATGACTTATGATTAAACCTTAGAATATATAATTTTATATATTCTGCTTTTATTGATAAGAACTCAATATCTCCAAAAGTCGATCGTGCATTTCTTGAGAATAATCCAAATGGGTAACCATACGTAATTTCCCTTGTCCCATATTACTGAATTTAACATTTTTCTCATTCATGTCATTTATGAATTTATCTAAAGGCAACTCATCAATTAAATTGAAAATCACAATATTGGTTTCTGTAGGTTCTACATTTTCAATGTAGGATTGTTTGTTTAAAACAGTTGCGATTTCAGCGGCTTTTTTATGATCTTCTGCTAAACGCTCTACTTGATTATCTAGGGCATACAATCCCGCAGCTGCCATAAAACCTATTTGTCGCATTGCACCTCCAAATACTTTTCGGATTCTAATGGCTCGTTTCATCAAATCATTGTTTCCTAATAAAACAGTTCCTATGGGTGACCCCATTCCTTTGCTTAAACAGATAGAAATAGAATCGAATACTTTACCATATTCTTTAGGGTCTTCCTTTTTAGCAACAATGGCATTCATCAATCTTGCACCGTCTAAATGAAGTCCTAAATCGTAGTCATCACATACTTTTCGAACGTTTTTTATTTCATTAAAATCATAACAAGCTCCTCCTCCTTTATTTGTAGTATTTTCTAAACAAACCAACGTAGTATTAGGCGTATGATAATTAGATATGGGACTAATCGCTTCTTCAATAGCTGCAGCGGTTATCATTCCTCGATCTCCATCTAATAAATTACAAGTTACACCGCTGTTAAAGGCAGCTCCTCCAGCTTCAAAATTATAAACGTGTGCCCATTTATCACAAATTAATTGGTCTCCAGGTTGTGTATGAAGTTTGATTGCTGCTTGATTGGACATAGATCCCGTTGGAAAATATAAAGCCGTTTCCATTCCAAATTTTTCTGCAAATCGCCTTTCTAATTCGTTGACTGTTGGGTCTTCTTTAAATACATCATCTCCTGTTTTAGCACTTAATATAGCATCCAACATTCCGGGAGTTGGTTTGGTTAGCGTGTCGCTTCGTAAATCAATTATCATTTTAATAGGTTTTAAAATTGTCTTCTAAATTTAGGTTCCATTTCTGAAAGTAAGCTTTCTAACATTTTTTGTAATGCTACAATTTCAAGCTTATTATTACTTTCAAAATTAATGTTTTTGAATTTAGAATCGTTGGTTAAATCGTATAAATTATAGGTTTGCCTAAAAGAATTATTTTCATTTTTAAACTGAAATTCCCGAAAGCAAGAATGAATTTTTGAACTTTTAGCAGGAACGTTTTCGGGGTTTTCAACTTCGTATTTTTTTACTACACCTTCTTTTAAATTATTTCTGTTTAAATCAATAAATTCGATAACTTCGGAATTAGACAAGGGTAAAGAAAAATACATTCCACAGTTATCAATTTTCTTAATCATTGCTCGTCCTTCTTCTTTCCAAAAAATATATACTTCGTAATACGTTCCTTTTGAAACACACATACTTCCATCTTTCAATCTGAGCATTTCTGTAGTTCCTAAACAATATTGATTTAAACTGAAGTGTTCATCTATATCCCTACTTTCAAGGCTTTTGGTAAATTCTGAAACCATTCTATTAACAGCACCTTTATCATTTTGTGCATTGCTTTGTATGAAAACAAAAGCAATAAAAAGGAAAAGTATTTTTTTCATAATTTATAAAATTTAGTTGAAACACTGAAAACTCCCAATCGGACTTCCATCCGGAATTTTGGGTGCTTTATATTGTTTAAATTTTTCTGGAAACTTTCTAAAATCAGCAATCTCTCTGAGTAATTGTAAATTAAAAGTGGTTTTGTTTCCTTTAAGTTCACTAGTTAAATCATCGATATTCTTATTTACAATGGCTTTTACTTGAGGAATACTTTTACTATTTACCGAAAGATTAAACAAATATTGAAGCGTTACATATTGTATGGTTTGCTGAACTTCTTTTTCGTAATCTGAATTTGTTTTTTCAAAAAATACCTTATCGATTAATTCAAACAACATATAATCTAATTCCATCGCATTTTTGTCCAATGCTTTTTGCTGAATTAATCGATTGGCACGTTCGGGATTTAATAACAATCGCAAAGTCATTTCACTGGCTGTTTCAGTTGCTCCTAAAGCATCAAAAGCTACGTTGGTATTGCTTTTAAAGGATTCTCTTGTTCTTGGATAACCGATTGCTCTGGGAGGAAAAAGTTTCAGTTGAGCTTCAGGAATCATCAATGTTTTTGCTTCTAAGGTTTTTAAAACAACGGCTAATGCTTTCTCTTGTTCCTTTTTTGAAATCACCTCCACCACTATTCCATCGCTTCCTTTTACGGCATAATTATAATCGAGTCCGCCAATACTTTTTACGGCTGCTTCAGTTTGATAACGATGAAAGAAGTATAAAGGCACAAACACATCTTCCAACACCGAATAAGGTTCTCCATTTCTGATATTATCTATTGAAAAATTCGCTATCGCTTGTTTCCGAATTGCCAACACATTTTCTAATTCTTCTGAAGCATTCGCTCCATTATCCCACAAATGAGCTTTGGCGTGAGCAGAACCTTGAGGTCGTGCATCTGCATCTGCAATAAATTGCAAACCGCTTGCAAAAGCCTTGTCCAAAAGCTTGGTTAAATACTCTTTTTCATTCTCACCCTTCGGAATATCACTATAGGAATACGCCACAGTTACTTTATCCCAATCTCCCATTCCAGTATCGTAAGCATTGGTAAAAACTACCTTTCCATTTTCTAATTTTAACATTGGATGTGGATAATCCATCACACTGGAACGGTTAGTCGGACTTGAAGCAAAATTATGAGTAAAACCCAAAGTATGACCTACTTCGTGAGCTCCTAATTGTCGGATTCTAGCCAATGCCATTTCTAACATTTGCTGGTAATTATCATCTCTCTCGGCAAATGGTTGATCGATTAAAGCCTGTGCAATAAGAAAATCCTGACGAATACGAAGACTGCCTAAACTCACATGACCTTTAATAATTTCGCCCGTTCGAGGATCGCTAATCGAACCACCGTAACTCCAACCTCGCGTAGAACGATGAACCCATTGAATCACATTATACCTAACATCCAAAGGATCTGCACCTTTGGGAAGCATTTTTACTTGAAATCCGTTGCTATAACCAATCGCTTCAAAAGCTTGATTCCACCAACTTGCTCCTTCCAATAAAGCCGAACGTACTGGCTCAGGAGTCCCAGTATCCAAATAATAAATTATAGGTTCAACTGCTTCAGAAATTTCTGCATCGGGGCTTTTCTTTTCCAAACGATGACGGTAAATAAATCGTTTTTTAATCGGTTCCCAAATAGGTGTAGCGTAATCCATATAGGACATTGCGTAGGATCCACTTCGAGTATCAAAAACTCTGGGTTGGTAATTATTATCTGGTAATTCTACAAAACCGTGATGCTGAATTACAGAAATTGCCGTTACATCTGGTGCAACGGTTCCTAGGTTTTTTCCTGTGGGTTCTCCAACAAAAGTTAATAAAGCTTCGAATTCTACATTTTTTGGAAAAGCTTTGGTGTTTTCTAACCACAAGGTACTTCGAGTTTTATCCAATTTGTAAGTGCCTTCTTTTGCTTTTTTTAATCTGTAGGCAACGTGATGTGCATCTAATAATAAAAAGGGCGTCAAATCTATGATGTACGTTTCTCCTTTGGTTTCTTTAATTGGAAAGCCAAACAATACCGATTTTGCAAAGGCTTGTTCTATGGACTTTTTTCCAATTTATTTTCGGTAATTGCTCTAAAGTTTTGGTTCGGCTGAAGTAATAATAATTTATTCCCGCTTTTAATAAATTTTACGACTACGCCATCGCCAATCTGCCCGCGATCCAATCCGATATCATTAGAACCTAGTCCTGAAGCTAAAAAATGGGTATAGAGGAATTCGGATTCTAATCGATCTACTTCCAAAAATATTTTGTCTTCTGAAGGCGAATAATGAAAATTGAAATAGCCTTCAAAGGACTGTAAATCTTTTTTACTTTCTAAAAATTGAGCTGAAACGGTATTTACTCCGAAGAAAATGAGGAAATAGAGGATGGTGTTTTTCATAGATTTTTTTATTGAGTGTCTAGAGTTTACTAACAATCAAAATATTCTTAAAAATTCAAATTAGCAGACTTTAAATACTTTATAAATTAAGTACTTTTATAAATCCCTTAAAACTATAAAAAATATGGCAATTTCCTTTTATGATGGAAGGTTTAATTTTACTTTTGGGAGAGATTATTTGATTAATAAGATTCCTGCCTTCGCAGGAAATAAAAAGATCCCTGCCTTCGCAGGGAATGTGTATGATAACAACAGATCAACTTAACGATCTTAAAAAACGCTTGGATGCGTTAAGGAGGTTTCTTGATATAGCGGGCAAAGAAATTGAAATCGCTAACGACGAAGAAAAAACATTCGACCCTAACTTTTGGAACAAACCAAAAGAAGCGGAGCTCTTTATGAAAGAACTCCGTACCAAAAAGAAATGGGTCACCGACTTTCAAAAAGCAGCATCCCTTAGCGAAGATGCCGAAGTATTGTACGAATTCTTTAAAGAAGGCGAAGGAACTGCCGAGCAAGTAGAGCAACGTTATAAAGAAGCTTTTGAAGCTATTGAAGCCCTAGAATTTAGAAATATGCTCAGTGAAGAAGGTGATAGTTTAAGTGCCGTATTACAAATTACCGCAGGTGCTGGTGGTACCGAAAGTTGCGATTGGGCAGAAATGCTGATGCGTATGTATTTAATGTGGGCAGAAAAACACAAACTAAAAGTAAAAGAACTCAATTTTCAATCGGGTGATGTTGCGGGAATTAAAACCGTAACCCTAGAAATTGATGGCGAATATGCCTTTGGTTGGCTGGAAGGTGAAAACGGTGTACATCGTTTGGTGCGCATCTCCCCTTTTGATAGCAATGCCAAACGTCATACCAGTTTTGCGAGTGTTTATGTGTATCCTTTAGCGGATGATACGATTGAAATCGACATCAATCCTTCCGATATTTCTTGGCAATTTGCACGAAGTGGTGGTGCT
>JAJRQR010000011.1 GCA_024280145.1 Bacteroidota bacterium | reverse complement strand
TAAACGATTACTTAATACTAATGTTTTAACCAACCTTTTAAGAAGAAAAGAAAAATAACAAAGGCAATAAAACCAACTAGAATCCAAATGCTACCCTTATAATGTTTTTTATGTAAAGCAATATCTTTTCGGTAGCTATAACCCATAAGTATCACAAAAGCGATAACAAAGAAAACAACAAACGTCCATTGACCAGAACTAAACATATTTTTGTAGATTTATAGGCGCAAAAATACAATACTATTTCTATGTTTTGTATTTTGAATAAAATTAAGTTGAATAAAATTGAACCCCAATCTAGTTGGGTAAATACTATGAAAAACAAAATAGCAGCAGTACAAGCATTTCACAAAGCTTTTGGATTAGGAATGAAAGATTCTCCAACTTCAGAACTAACAAATGAAAAAAACTTACTTCGTTTTAATTTAATGAAGGAAGAAAACGAAGAATACCTAGAAGCAGCCAACAACAACGATTTAGTTGAAGTTGCCGATGCTTTGGGTGATATGTTGTATATTTTATGTGGAACCATTATCGAACACGGAATGCAACACAAAATTGAAGAAGTTTTTAACGAAATTCAAAAAAGTAATATGAGTAAATTAGGAGCCGATGGCAAACCAATTTACCGAGAAGACGGAAAAGTATTAAAAGGGCCTAATTATTTTAAACCGGATATTAAGTCTATTCTAATAAAATAAAGAATGAAAAATATGAAATCAGAAGAAATTTTTAATAAAATAGAGAAGTTGATTGACGATAAAATTAATAAGCCTGTCAATTCAAAAATGGAAATAGAAGTTGAAAACAAGTCTGATAAAAAAGAGTTTAAAGATATTTTGTATTTATTAATGCAGTTATTATTTAATGTAATAAAAACACCTTTTAAAATAGTTACTAAATTTTTAAGAGATGAGATTATCATAGCAACAAAAAAAGACGCGAAGATTTATATGTTAATCATGGGTATTATGGGAGCTTTATTTGTGTTTTTTTTGTAATATGGCTTTTTATTTCTGTTGCAATAGGGGTTTACTACTATGATAAGGGGTACACAATGTTTGTGTCAATAATTTATTCTATAGGTTTTCGATTAATCAGTTTCATTCTCGTTGGTTCAATAGCATTAATAGCCTCAAGCAAACTTAAATCTTTAAAAATCTTTAAAAATCTTATGAAATTAAAAAATATACATTGATGATTGTATTACTAATAGGGCTAAATTCAACAGCGCAAAACGATTTTAAATTTGGAGCAAAAGAGGGCTTTAATTACTCTGGATTTAATGTTGGGGGAAGCAGTTCTTATTAAGATGGGTATGGTTATCAAATCGGAATTATAGGCAAGTACAAATTATCAAAATATTTTCCACTACAACCAGAGGCTATTTATATCATAAAATTAAGAGGTGTAGGCACACCATCCGATTTTACTTAAATAGATGTCTCTGTAAATGGAAAATATTATTTTTTTGAAGGTTTTACAGCTGAATTTGGACTGCAATCAGAAATTTAAATCAATGAAGAAACAAGTGTGGACTTTTACAATAATGACCAATCCGATAGCTCTATTGATTTCGAAACCAGTGGAATTCAGTTTTCATTTAATCTTGAAATAAGCTATTTAATTATAGAATATACTTATTGCAATTTAGATACTCTTATGTATTGTCTATAAAGATTTAGAAGCTAAAAAGACAGTATTTGCATTTTCCTTAGGGTATTTCTTTTTGTAAGTTAAAATACTGTTTTGGGAAATTTATTATTAAACTATTCCACCAAATACCTCCAACCAAACTCATCTTCAGTAAGATTATATTGAATTTCGGTCAATTCTTTTTTAAACCTAGCAGCAAAACCTTCTGGGCATTTGGGTAAATGATATACATCACCTTTATAGCTATAATCGCTAACTGGGCTTATTACAGCAGCAGTTACTGACCCAAATACTTCTTTTAAAGTTCCGTTATTAGATGCTTCAATAATTTCTGAAATTGAAATTCTACGCTCTTCAACAGAAATTTTATCTCTTTTTGCAAGAGCAATAACACTTCTTCTAGTAATTCCGTCTAAAATCCGATCACTAATTGGAGCGGTAATTAAGGTATCGTTAATTCGGAAGAAAACATTCATAGTTCCTGCTTCTTCCAAATAGTTATGTTCGTTAGAATCTGTCCAAATTACTTGATGGAACCCTTTTTCTTTAGCTAAATTGGTTGGGTAAAATTGTGCGGCATAATTTCCAGCAGCTTTTGCAGCACCAACACCACCATCTGCTGAACGACTATAATGTTCTGCAATAACTACCTTTACATCTCCGGTATAATAAGCTTGTGCGGGAGAAAATAGAATCATGAATTTATATTCTTCAGATGGAGATGCAGAAACTCCAGATTGAGTTGCAATCACAAAAGGTCTTATATAAAGTGAGTTTCCTAATCCTGGTTTAATCCAGTTATTATCTAATTGTAACATTGTTTCCAATCCTTCAAAAAAGAAATCTTTTGGAAATTCAGGGATTGCCAATCTTAAAGAAGATTTATTTATTCTATTAAAATTATCTTCAGGTCTAAACAACCAAATTTTACCATTATCGTCTTTATAAGCTTTCATTCCTTCAAAAACAGCTTGTCCGTAATGAAAAACTTTTGCTGCCGGCGAAATGCTTAAAGGACCAAAAGGTTTGATCGTAGGATTGCTCCATGTTCCATCTTTATAATCACATTCAAACATATAATCTGTAAACTCGTGACCAAAAGAAAGGTTGTTAAAATCTACTTCATTTATACGTGAAGTGTCAATTTTTTTACGGTAATAGAAGCTTGTGTTTTGAGGTTCATGAAGGGTATTTTTCGTACTGCAAAAGTACTTAATAAAAGGCTAATTTTACCTAAAAATGTCTTATTTTTGTAATCACTTTAAATTCAATTAAATTAGTGTAAACCAAATTTATTATTATGAAAAAATTAGTCGTATTATTTAGTATTCCATTACTGTTATTAGCGTGTAAATCTGAAACAAAATCAGAAAAACAAGAAGAAGTTGCAAAAAAAGAAATTGCATATGCTTCCTTTGGTGATAAAATTACCGATGAGAATGTAATCTCAAAAGCTGAAGCAGTTGAAGTATATAAAAACCTAAAAGCAGGCGATACTGTTTCTATAAAAATGACAACCAAAGTAAATGAAGTTTGTCAGTCTAAAGGATGTTGGATGCGACTAGATTTAGGTGATGATGAGGTGATGGTGAAGTTTAAAGATTACGGTTTCTTTATGCCTAAAAATATCGCCGATAAAGAAGTAATTGTAAACGGAAAAGCATTCGTTTCTGAAGTATCAGTTGAAGAACAACGCCATTATGCAGAAGATGCTGGTAAAGGTGTAGATGAAATTGCAGCAATCACAGAAGTTGAAAAAACATTTTCTTTTGAAGCTGACGGTGTACTTTTAAAAGAATAAAAATGAAATATTTTACAGTTTTATGTAGCCTGTTTTTGTTTTCTTGTACTTCATCTGAAAAGAATGAAGTAAGCAATGAAGTAGATGAAAAGTTTGTGCCAGATATGTATGTAGCTTCAGAAATGACGTTACTTATGCGATCTATGTATGATGTAAATGAGGATATTAAAAAAGAAATTCAAGCAGGAAATACACCTAGTGAATTTCCGAAAGAATTTCTGAAAATATTCACAGCTAAACTTACAGATGATAAACCGTACAACGATACATTTAAAGCTTTCTCAAAAGTATATGTTGATAATGTGAGAGCGATATTTGAAAATGATAATGAAATTCCGTTGAAAAATCGTTATAATAATGCAATTAACACTTGTATTTCTTGTCATACAACAGAATGTGTTGGTCCCATTCCAAGGATTGAAAAATTATTAATAAATTAATTTTGCATCATCCACAATTAAAATAGTATCACGTAAGAAAATGATTATTATGGATGAACCATGTGACCAAAATAATACTATTAAAGACACATGAAACGTGAAATAATAACCACGGAAGACGGTTCAACAACTATACATTTACCAGAGTGGGATGAGCAATATCATTCCAAACACGGAGCAATTCAAGAAGCCTATCACGTTTTTATCGAGATGGGCTTTTTCTATTTTCTAAAAAACGATAATCCAGATTCCTTAAAAATTTTAGAAATAGGATTTGGGACAGGACTCAATACATTTATCACCTTAATTGAAGCTGAAAAGAATAATACTAAAATTGATTACACAGGCATAGAAGCTTATCCTATTGAAAATTTTGAGATTTAAAAATTAAATTATCCAACAGAATTAAAGGCTTCTGCAGAAATTTTCAATCAACTCCATTTGTGTCCTTGGGGAAAAAAAAGCATAGGTATTTCTAAAGATTTTTCATTGTTAAAACGAAAGCAATTCTTTTCGGAAATTGAAGATAAAAATGCTTTCCACATCATTTATTTTGACGCTTTCGGAGCAAGAGTACGACCAGAATTATGGACAGAAGCCATTTTTAAAAAAATGTATGATGCATTAAAAATGGAAGGTGTTTTAGTAACTTATTCCGCAAAGGGAAGTGTCCGTAGAGCAATGCAAGCAGTGGGATTTACAGTAGAACGACTTCCTGGACCTCCCGGAAAGAGGGAAATGCTTAGAGGAACAAAGCATTCACGATGTGAAGCAGAGTAAATGCTTAGAGGAACGAAAATTAATTCTGAATTTAAAATTCAAGAGTGACATTATGACATTTAACCAGAAATGGCAGTACTTTTGCAAACTATTAAATTCAAAAATTAAATACACTCAGACAATGAGCAAGAAAAATAAAAAAGAACAAGAACTTGAAGAGGAAGTATTAACTGCCGAAAAGGAAACTGTTCAAGAAGAAAAAGCGGAAGAAGTAAGTCCGTTAGAAGCTTTGCAAGCAGAATTGGACAAAGAAAAAGATAAAAATTTACGTCTTTTTGCTGAATTTGAAAATTTCAGAAAACGAACTTCAAAAGAACGTATCGAGTTATTTTCAACAGCAAGTGAAAGTGTAATGAATGCGCTTCTTCCAATTTTAGACGACTTTGACAGAGCATTATTAGAAATTGAAAAATCTGATAATACAGTACATTTAGATGGAATATCATTGATAAGTAATAAGCTTAGAGAGACCTTAAAATCTAAAGGATTGGCTCATGTTGAAACTAAGCAAGGTGATATTTTTGATGCTGATATTCACGAAGCAATTACTCAAATCCCTGCACCAAGTAAAGATTTAAAAGGGAAAATTGTTGATGTAGTTGAAAAGGGATATAAATTAGGTGATAAGGTAATTCGTTTTCCTAAAGTAGTCATTGGGCATTAATTTGACATAGAGATATCGCAATTAATAAATTACCTTTTTATTGGTGATAAATTTACCCATTTTCATGGGCAATACATATGAAAGAAGATTTTTACAAAATATTAGGGGTTTCAAAAGAAGCAACTTCGGCAGAAATAAAAAAAGCATATCGTAAAAAAGCGATAGAATTTCATCCAGATAAAAATCCAGATGATGCTAAAGCAGAAGAAAATTTTAAGAAAGCAGCAGAAGCATACGAAGTTTTAAGTGACGCAGACAAAAAAGCTAAATACGACCGTTTTGGACACCAAGCCTTTGAAGGCGGAGGTAGTGGTGGATTCGGTGGTGGTTTTGGCGGCGGCGGTATGAATATGGATGACATATTCAGCCAGTTTGGAGATATTTTTGGCGGCGGCGGAGGCTTTGGTGGTGGTTTCAGTGGCGGTGGAAGAAGAGCTCATGTAAAAGGAAGCAACCTTCGTATTCGTGTAAAACTTAGTTTAGAAGAAATTGCCAACGGAGTAGAGAAAAAAATTAAAGTTAAACGTAAAAAAGTAGCGCAAGGAACCACTTATAAAACCTGTACTACTTGTAATGGTAGTGGGCAAATAACTCGAATTCAGAATACCATTTTAGGCAGAATGCAAACTTCTGCTCCTTGTAATGTTTGTCATGGGTCGGGTCAAACAATTGATAAAAAACCTGCGAATGCAGATGCAAATGGGATGTTAGCAACTGAAGAAACAGTTTCTATTAAAATACCAGCAGGTGTAGTTGAAGGAATGCAATTAAAGGTTTCTGGAAAAGGAAATGAAGCGCCAGGAAATGGAATTACAGGTGATTTATTAGTTCATATTGAAGAAAAACCACACCCAACTTTACAGCGTGAAGGTGATAATTTACATCATGACCTTTATATAAGTTTTTCTGATGCAGCTTTAGGAACATCAAAAGAAATTGATACCGTAAACGGAAAAGTTAGAATTAAAATTGAGTCGGGAGTACAAAGCGGAAAGATTTTACGACTTCGCAACAAAGGAATTCCAAGTATTAATAGTTATGGAACTGGAGATTTACTTGTTCATATTAATGTTTGGACTCCAAAAGAATTAACAAAAGAACAAAAAGAATTTTTTAATAAAATGAGGGGTGACGATAACTTTGAGCCGAAACCAGAAAAGGAAGACAAATCTTTTTTCGAAAAAGTGAAAGATATGTTTAGTTAAAGCAATGTTAATTAAAAATTTTTATTATATTTGAGAATCACTATTTCATAGTAGTGATATTTTTCTTTTTCATAGCAATTTTTTCCCATCCTGTATTAATTTATAGGGTGGGTTTTGTTTTTTATAACATTTTGTTTTTCTAGTCTGTAACAAAACAGGTTTATTTATTACAAACTATATAAAATATTCTTAAAGCTGTTTGGCTTCTTTTTCAAATTAATATATTTACCTAATATAAAAACTAACTATGAATAACCTATTAGTTGCTTCCGAAGTTACTAAGTCTTTCGGAGATTTTAAAGCCCTTAACAATATCAGTATTGAAGTCCCCAAAGGAAGTGTCTTCGGACTTTTAGGACCAAATGGCGCTGGTAAAACCACCTTGATTCGGATTATTAACCAGATTACCATGCCAGATTCTGGTGAAATAATCTTGGATGGAAGACCCTTACAGCCTTACGATATACAGCATATTGGTTATTTGCCAGAGGAAAGAGGGCTTTACAAAACCATGAAAGTTGGCGAGCAAGCAATGTACTTAGCACAATTAAAAGGGCTTTCGAAAACACAAGCTAAAGAACGACTTAAATATTGGTTTGACCGATTGGGAATTGACGGTTGGTGGAATAAAAAAATTCAAGAATTATCCAAAGGAATGGCACAAAAAATTCAATTTGTGGTAACCGTTTTACATCAACCAAAATTGTTAATTTTTGATGAACCTTTTAGTGGTTTTGACCCTATAAATGCCAATCTAATTAAAGATGAAATTTTACGTTTGAAAGATGAAGGAGCGACGGTGATTTTTTCAACCCATAGAATGGAATCTGTTGAAGAAATGTGCGATCATATTGCCCTGATAGACAAGTCTAATAAGATACTTGACGGAAAATTAATCGACATTAAAAGAGCTTATAAATCCAATACCTATAAGGTAGGATTAATGGCAAATGCTTCAGAAGATATAAAATCGATTCTTTCAGAAAAGTTTGAAGTAAAACCTACTTCTTTTAAAACAATAAACAAAGAGCAACAATACAATATCAAGATATCTGATAAAGACTCGGTTAACGAATTGGTCAACTACCTAACTACTTTAGGACAACTCACACATTTTGAAGAAGTAATCCCTTCCGTAAGTGATATTTTTATCGAAACTGTTCAAAATAATTAATTCAAAATTATGAATCATCTTCCCTTAATAATAAAACGCGAATATTTGAATAAGGTCAGAAATAAGTCCTTTATAATAATGACTTTTTTAAGTCCTATTATTATGGTAGGTATTATTTCACTGGTTTCTTATTTATCGCAACTCAATAACGACACGGTTAATACCATAAATATTCTGGATGAAAGCGGACTTTTTACCAATCATTTTGAAGATACAAAAGGACTTAAATACAAAGTACTGACTTCAGTTTCCTTAGAAAATGCTAAGAAGCTAACAGAAGAATCTGAAGTTTACGGCTTGCTTTATATTCCGAAGATAAATATGATTGATGAGCTTTCTGAAAGCATTACTTTTTATTCTGAAGATTCTCCATCTATCACAGTAATGCGAGATGTTGAAAATATTATTGAAGACAAAGTAAATGTTATCAAGCTTGAAGAAGCAGGAATTGACGCAAAAACAATTGAAGAATTACGAATAAATATCGATACAAAATTAGAAACATTTGAAGGTAAGAAAACCTCAAAATTAGGTTCTGGTTTAAAATTAGCCTTTGGTGGAGCTGCAGGATACCTACTCTTTATGTTTATTATTATTTATGGAAATATGATAATGCGAAGTGTAATTGAAGAAAAAACAAGCAGAATAATCGAAGTTATTATTTCTTCAGTAAAACCTATTAAACTCTTACTTGGTAAAATATTTGGAACTACGCTAGCAGGAATTACTCAATTTACTGTATGGATTATATTAATGTTAGTATTAACTTCTGCTATATCTACCATATTTGGTGTAGATACTTCAGCAGCTCAGAGTCAACAACAAGAATTGTTAGTTCAAAGTTCTGGTACTGATACACAACATATAATTTCCGAAGTATTTCTAGAATTAAACAATTTACCTATTACTAATTTGGTAATTATGTTTGTGTTTTTCTTTATTGGTGGTTATTTGTTATATGCTTCATTGTATGCTGCCATTGGCGCTGCGGTTGATAGCGAAACAGATACACAACAATTTATGCTACCTATTATTATGCCATTAATGTTAGGAATGTATGTTGGGTTTTTTACAGTAATTGAAAACCCACATGGAACGGTTTCACAAGTGTTTTCATATATTCCATTCACCTCTCCAGTAGTTATGCTCATGCGAATACCTTTTGGAGTACCTTTATGGCAACAAATACTTTCTTTGGTCATATTATTTACTACTTTTATGGCAACCGTTTGGTTTGCGGCAAAAATATATCGTGTAGGTATATTAATGTATGGCAAAAAACCAAGCTATAAGGAAATAATTAAGTGGCTTAAATACTAATTATGCAGGAAACACAGGAAAAAGTTGTTGAGCAAATTCAAGAAGTTGTAAAGGAAGATATTTGGGGTTCTATAAAAAAAATCTTAGAGCTTGGGTTTCATTTGGGCGAAGGAGAAACGGGTATTAATTTAACCGTAGGACTAGTTTTAGCATTAGTACTTTCCTTAATATTTGCAAGTTTTATATTAAAATGGATTCGGAAAATTTCAACCAGAAATATGGATGAAACCGATAAAAATAAATTTGTAAGCATATTTAAATTTATAAAATATGTAACCTATATAATTGTATTCTTCTTTATTTTAAGTCAATCAGGAATTAATATTACACCATTCCTTGCTGCTTCAGCGGCTTTATTAGTCGGTTTGGGGTTGGCATTACAAGATTTATTTCAAGATATCATTGGAGGAATTTTTATCATACTAGACAAATCCCTTTTAGTTGGAGATATTATTGAAGTAGAAGGAAAAGTTGGAAAAGTTATCGAAATTAAGCTTCGTACTACAAGAGCGATAACAAGGGATGATAAGATTATTATTATTCCAAACCATATACTTATTAGAAACTCTATTTATAACTTTACACAAAATAGAAATACAACGAGAGAATCATTAACAATTGGTGTTGCTTACGGAAGTGATGTAAAAACAGTTGAAAAATTATTAATGCAAACTGCTACTTCTCATTCAGGAATATTAAAAAAACCAAAACCATTTGTAACCTTTGAAGACTTTGGAGATTCAGCATTAATTTTCAACTTAAACTTTTTCTTAAATGAAAGTTTTAAGGCCCCTAAAATGAAAAGTGATATGCGTTTTGTAATCGATGAATTATTCAGAGAACATAATGTTAGTATTCCATTTCCTCAAAGAGATGTACATATTTATCCCACAACAAAAGAGTAATAAAATAGTTTTCCTATTAAAATAAATATATGTCTAAAATACTAATAATTGAAGATGAAGCGGCAATCCGAAGGGTATTGACTAAAATTCTTTCAGAAGAAAGCACGAGTTATAAAGTTTCAGAAGCGGCAGATGGCTTAATAGGAATTGAACTTATAAAAAAAGAAGATTTCGACTTAATTTTGTGCGATATCAAAATGCCGAAAATGGATGGTATGGAAGTATTAGAAGCAGTAAAAAAAATAAAACCTGAAATCCCAGTAGTCATGATTTCTGGACATGGCGATTTGGATACTGCTGTAAATTCTATGCGATTGGGCGCTTTTGATTATATCTCGAAACCACCTGATTTAAATAGATTGTTAAACACCGTTCGGATTGCTTTGGATAGTAAAGAATTGGTAGTTGAAAACACCCGGTTAAAGAAAAAAGTAAGTAAAAAATATGAGATGATTGGAGACTCTTCTTCAATAACTCATATTAAAAATATGATCGAGAAAGTTGCACCAAGCGAAGCAAGGGTTCTAATTACGGGAGCAAACGGAACAGGAAAGGAGTTAGTTGCACATTGGCTTCACGAGAAAAGCAACCGATCCAAAGGCCCTTTAGTTGAAGTAAATTGTGCTGCTATCCCAAGTGAGTTGATTGAAAGTGAATTATTCGGTCATAAAAAAGGTAGTTTTACAGGAGCTGCAAAAGACCGGGCAGGAAAATTTGAAACTGCCAATAACGGAACTATTTTCTTGGATGAAATTGGTGATATGAGTCTTTCGGCACAGGCAAAAGTGCTACGAGCGCTTCAAGAAAATAAAATAAGTAGAGTAGGAAGTGATCGAGATATTAAAGTAGATGTTCGAGTAATTGCTGCCACTAATAAAGACCTAAAAAAAGAGATTTCAGAAGGTAAGTTCAGAGAAGATTTGTACCATCGTTTGGCGGTTATATTAATTCATGTACCCTCCTTAAATGATAGAAGGGAAGATATTCCTTTATTAATTGAACATTTCAGTAAAAAAATTTCCGAAGAACAAGGAACTGCTAATAAAACATTTTCTACTTTGGCAATTAAACTTTTAAAAGAGTACGATTGGACAGGAAATATTCGAGAACTTAGAAACGTCATAGAACGATTGATAATTTTAGGAGAAGATGAAGTAACTAAAAACGATGTAAAACTATTTGCAAGTAAATAATAAGATTATGGAACCTATTCAAATTTCAGATTATAAAGTAGTTAAAAAAGTTACTTTACCTAATTTATACACTTCCGATGATTTTAATCTTTCAAAAAAAAGTTAGAAAAAAAACTTTCAAAAGTCAGAAAGAAACTCGGAAAGCTACAAAACACCTTATACGCTCATGATAAATACTCGGTATTAGTATGTTTACAAGGAATGGATACTTCAGGGAAAGATAGCTTGATTCGTGAAGTATTTAAGGAGTTTAATGCCAGTGGTGTTGAAGTTACGAGTTTTAAAGTTCCAACCGATTTAGAAAACAGCCATGATTATTTATGGCGCCATTATATAGCATTACCAGCGAGAGGGAAATTTGGTGTTTTTAACCGTACTCATTATGAAAATGTATTGGTAACTAGAGTGCATCCCAATTATATTTTGGGCGAAAACCTGCCAGATATCATCAGTATCGACGATGTAAATGAAAACTTTTGGAATAAGCGTTTTGAACAAATTAACGCTTTTGAAAAGACCTTAGCAGAAAATGGAACCTTAATTTTTAAATTTTATTTAAACCTTTCAAAAGAAGAACAAAAAAACAGGCTATTAAGACGATTGGATTTACCAGAGAAAAATTGGAAGTTTTCAGCTGGCGATTTAAAAGAGCGGAAATTATGGAGTAATTATATGAATTGTTACCAAGATGCTATCAATAGAACTTCTAAAACTCATGCTCCTTGGTTTGTAATTCCAGCTGATAATAAACCAGCAGCACGATTGATTGTAGCTTCTATTATACTTGAAGAATTAAAAAAATACAAGGACATAAAGGAACCCGAATTAGAACAAAAAGTAAAAGATCATATTTCAGTATATAAACAAGAGCTTCAAAACGAATAAACCCTAAATAACTCTCTTATGAAAAAAGTATTATTAGTAGTCTTAACAATTTTAGTTATTTCAAATGGATTCTCACAAAAAGTAAATAAAGAAGATTCTACGATGATTCGACAGATTTTCACAACTTCTTTAACAGATGGAGCGAGTTATGATTGGTTGGATTATATGTCAAACGAAATAGGCTCAAGGCTTTCAGGCTCATTAGGAGCGGAATTAGCAGTGAATTACACCAAAGAACAAATGGAAGAGTTAGGACTTGATAAAGTTTGGTTGCAACCTGTAATGGTTCCAAAATGGACTCGTGGTACTAAGGAATTTTCTTATATAGAACCTTCGCCTGGAGTAACAACAACCGCAGATGTTTGTGCTTTGGGAGGTTCGGTTCCAACTCCTTACGGAGGTTTAAAGGCAAAGGTAATAGAGGTGAAAAATTTTAAGGAATTAGAAGCATTAGGTAGAGAAAATGTGGAAGGGAAAATTGTATTTTATAATAGACCTATGGATGCTACTTTAATTCAGACAGGTGGTGCTTATGGAGGAGCTGTAAATCAAAGAACAGCAGGGGCAAAAGAAGCTGCAAAATATGGAGCAGTAGGAGTAATTGTTCGTTCTATGAATCTTCTTAAAGATGATTATCCACATACCGGAACGATGAGCTATGGTGATACTCCAGCGCATTTAAAAATTCCCGCTTGTGCAATTAGTACAAATGGTGCAAATTATTTAAGTACAACGTTAAAATTACAACCAAATTTACTTTTTTATCTTAGTATGAGTTGTAAAACCCACGCTGATGTTCAGTCTTATAATGTGATTGGGGAAATTAAAGGAAGTATGTATCCAAATAAATATATAGTGGTTGGAGGTCATTTGGATTCTTGGGATTTAGGAGATGGATCACAGGACGATGGTGCGGGTTGTGTCCAATCTATGGAGGTTTTACGAATTCTGAAAAAATTGGAATATAAACCCAAATATACCATTAGAGTAGTGTTATTTATGAATGAAGAAAACGGTTTACGAGGAGGAAAAAAATATGCTGCTGAAGCAAAACGAAAAGGAGAACATCATATTTTTGCTCTAGAAAGTGATGCTGGAGGATTTACACCTCGCGGATTTTCCTTTACTACAGACGATAAGAATTTTATTCAAATTAAATCTTGGGAATCTTTATTTGAGCCTTACTTAATTAATTGGTTTACCAAAGGAGGAGGAGGAGCTGACATTGGTCCATTAAAAAAAGAAGGAGTAGTTACTGTTTTAGCAGGTTTACGACCAGATTCACAACGGTACTTTGATTTCCATCACGCTGCTAACGATATTTTTAAATATGTAAACAAACGAGAATTAGAACTTGGTGCAGCAGCAATGACAAGTCTTATTTATTTGTTTGACAAATATGGAGTAAAATAAATAATGGCAATATTGTCAAATGCTTCCCCAGAGGAAAAATTACCTCCATTTATGATAATAATGAAAAATTTTGCAAAGAGTTTGAACTTTTTATTGTTGAATATAATTAATGGCTTTGTAAAAGGGAAATACCATGCTTTTTCTTATTATTTGGCAGGTAAAATAACAAATCCAACTATTTGGAAGTTAATTTACAAGAAATCAACATTAACTTCTACAGGTAATTTATGGCTTTCTTCAAAAGGCAAAGTTTATTTGCTTCTGCAGAATGGATAACGTCTAGAATTTCTACTAGTGACTCTGAATTTTTAATTAGAAAAAAACCTAAATATGATTATATTTATTTGCTTTTTGACAAAAGATTTTTCGTTTTTGAAATAAATACTAATTACATTATTAGAGCAGTAAAACCTTCGTCAAGAATTGTTTTAGAATTAACTAACATATTAGCTAAATTGTTCAGTTCAAAAGAAGTTTATCAAGTCAAAACTTCAAAATAATCAATTAATTATATCATTTCGAACAGAGAAACATCATTTCCCTACATTTTCTATTTTACTTCAAAATAATTTCTGATTTTCAGCTGTGAAATTCTTTAATTATTGTATTTAAAGGACAATTCGTGTAGATTTTACTTTGCACTACTCTTATTTACAACAAGGTTTTTATAAATTTAGAGGTAAACTTTTATCGGGAGACACCTTTTTCTTTTTTATTAACCTATTGCATTGTATATTTAATAAAAATTTAACAATAGATTGAGAGCACTTGTTAACATAAAGGTAAAACTACGGAATGCATTACTATTTGTGATGTTTATTACTAGTTCTTTATTTAGCGGTATTTATGCCGAAGAAAGTTTACCGGAAATTTATGACGGGAATTCAAACTTAGGATATACATTTAAAGAAGATAGTTTTAGTATTTATTATTCTATAATTAATGATAACGTTTATAATCAAAATATAGGAGTTGATTCTACTCAATCTTTTAGATGGAAAGCAATAGAATATGCTCAAAATAATGATGCTGAAAATGCTTCAATTTATATTGAAAAATATATAAAATCTTCTCTTCATGTCGGTTTTGTAAACAATGATGTTTTTGATGTTATCTCAGAATCTAAAGAATTTAAAGTTTTACAAGAAAAATATAAAACTAATTTTAGTACTATTAATTTGTTTTATTTGTTTACTGCTTTAATTGGCTTTTTTGTTTTTATTGTTTTGAATTTAAAGAATAATAAAAATAATTCTTCGACTACATTAATAAGTTTTTTTGTATTAATGCACTCTGTATTTATTTTAGATCTATTTTTCTTTTTATCTACCTTGCGATATAGTTACCCACATACATTTTTAATATCAATTACTTTTTCATTTTTATATGGTCCAGTAATTTATTTCTACTATAAAAAAATTGTTTTTAATTACAAATTTAGAAAGATAGATTTATTGCATTTAATACCAACTCTAATAATTGTATTTGTTGCTACTCCATATTACTTTTATAGCGCTACAGATAAATTGGGTATTATGTTGGAAGTAGGATATCAAAACACTAAACCATTATTTGGTTATGTATTTATAGTGAAATTAACATCTTTAATAATTTACACTTCTCTAATTATTAGAATATATTATCAAAAAGTAAAAAATAACACCAAACTTGCTTTAGTTAAAATGAAATGGCAAAAAGGAATTGTATTCCTTGTTTCGTCCTATGTTGTTTTTTATTGTATTTATGGATTGATAATAGTGAGTAATGTTATTCCAAGAATTGAAATTCTTTTTCATTTGCAAATTGTTACAATGGCTGTAATGGTTCTGTATATTGGATATAAAGCATATATAAATCCAAAATTATTTTCAATAGGTTATTTTGAAGAAAATTTAAATAAATATAAAAAATCTGGATTGACTTCAAGTTTTTCGCAAGACTTAAGGAACAGGTTGGTCTATTTATTAGAAGTAGAAAAAATTTACAGACAAAATAATATTAGTTTAGAGGTTCTTTCTAATAAATTAGATACCAATCGTCATAATACTTCTCAGGTAATCAATGAACACTTTGATCTTAATTTCTTTGAGTTAATCAATAAATTTAGAATTGAAGAAGCTTTAGAGATTATTAATAACGATACTCATAAAAATATGAACATTATTGATATTGCATATGAAGTAGGTTTCAATAATAAAGTAACTTTTAATAAATCTTTTAAAAAGCTACTATCCCAAACACCTTCCCAGTATATAGCGGCATTAAGCGCGTAAATATTAAGGAAGCTTTCTTCGGTTTCGTTAATGTTTATGGGTGTTAACCATTTAGATTGCCATTTACTTTTTCTTTACATAGCAATCAAGAATTTAAAGCTTGTAGTAATTATTTATTCTTAATTTTTTTTGTTTCATCATAGAATAATTAATTGTTTTATTAAGAATTCGCTCTCAGGTTACTTCAAGCTTTTTTTGATTGTATTCATCTATTTATTAACCCAAAATATTTTTATTATGAAAAAAAATTACTATTTGTGGTTAGTACTCTTGTTGTTTAGTGTAACTGTGGTACAAGCCCAAGAAAAATCAATTTTAGGAACTGTTTCAGATGAAACAGGAATCCCGTTAAATGGAGTAAACATTATTATAAAAGGCACATCAACTGGAACACAAACAGATTTTGATGGAAACTATGTTATTAATGCTTCCATAGGTCAAACATTACTATTTACCTATTTAGGTTTCGAAAAGCAAGAACAATTAATTCTATTAAATTCAAATAGAATTAATGTTTTACTTATTGAAGATGTCGAATCTATTGGTGAAGTAGTGATTACAGGTTACGGAAAACAGTCCAAAAGAAAAATCATCGATGCGATTTCTTCGGTTAAATCTGAAGACATTAAAGAAATACCAAACTCCAATTTTCAGAATGCCTTAACCGGAAAACTGTCAGGGGTTCAAATCAATCAAGCGAACGGTAAAGCCGAAGGAAAAATCTCTATCAACATTAGAGGGGTTGCCAGTTTAAGCGGTAACCAAGAGCCTTTGTATGTAGTTGACGGAGTTCCAATAATCAACGATCAAGAATCGGGGAGCTCCGCACCAACCAATCCTTTGGTGAATATTAATGCTAATGATATTGAGTCTGTTGAAGTGCTTAAAGATGCATCTTCCGCAGGAATTTATGGTTCTCGTGGAACTAATGGAGTGATTTTAATTACTACAAAATCAGGTAAAAACGGAAAGGCAAAAGTTACTTTTCATTCCGCTTATGGATTTTCGGAAGCAATTAACAAGCGAAAATGGTTAAATGCAAATCAATATGTAGAACTATATATGGAAGCAGCCACCAACGCAGGGCAATCTCGAGCACAAATTGAAGCTGCTTTAGACGGTTTGGCAACCGACGATTTAGGGAATATCAGCGATTGGCGAAATGGAAATATTGACACCAATTGGCAAAATGAAGCTTTGGTAAACGGAAACATTCAAGAATTGAGCTTGTCTATTTCTGGTGGTGATGATAAATCTACTTATTTTATGTCATTAGGAAGTAATAATACCGATGGAATTGTTAGAGGAAATAGTTTAGAGCGCTATAACTTCAGAATCAATGCACGTAGAAAATTGTCAGAAAGATTTAATGTTGGAGCAAACATATCGATTGCAAGGAGTAGTATCGATCGTATTTCTGCCGACCGACAATTTACAACACCTTTACAGGCTGTGGCTTTGGTTCCAATATCTCCAACGCATAATGAAGATGGAACTTTAAACGGTAACACACTTTATGATAACTTTTTATTTGAAGAAGAATTCGGATTTTTTGAAACCAATATTTGGAATTTAGGAGGTGTTGCCTTTGGAGAATATACCATTATTGAAGGACTAAATTTTAGATCGGAATTAGGATATGAATTCTTTAATCAATCGGAAGAAGTGTTTTCAGGAAGTGAAATTCCAAGAAATGGAGGACTTTCCAACGGAGCAGGAAGAACGGTAAGTAGAGATTATTTAACTTTTAACAACTATGCAACTTATAATAAAAAACTTGGATATTCTCACGATGTAAATGTGGTTTTAGGAATGAGTTACGAAGAAAACAACCGAAAGGGAATTTCGGTACAAGGAGATTCATTTGCCAATGATTTAATTCAAACAGTAGATGGAGCCACTAATATTACAGGAGGTTCAACGACAAGGGTAAGCAATAAATTGGTTTCTTATTTTGGAAGAGCAACCTATAGCTTTGCCGATAAATATTTACTAAAAGCGAGTATGCGTGTAGATGGTTCAAGTCGTTTTGGACCAAATAATCGCTACGGGTATTTTCCAGCATTTTCTGCGGGTTGGATTGCAACTAACGAAAACTTTTTGAATAATTCTAAAACCTTTTCATTCCTTAAAGTTCGAGGAAGTTGGGGAATTACTGGAAACCAGCCTTTAGGCAGTTTTGATTATTTAAGTAGATTGGGTTCTGCTTCTTATGATACAGTTTCTGGCCAGTTTATTAGTGTGGTTGGTAATGCCGATTTAGGTTGGGAAGAAACAACTCAATTAAATTTTGGATTGGATTATGGGCTCTTCGGAAATGTTGTAACAGGTGAAATAGATTATTATATCAAGGACACCAAAGATTTATTATTAAATGGTCGTCAGCCATTAAGTTCTGGGATTCCTGGAAATGTAATACTTACCAATATTGGTGAGGTTAAAAATTCGGGAATAGAGTTTTCAATTAATACCAAAAATATCACGAAAGATAATTTTACTTGGGACACCAGTTTTAATATATCTTATAACAAAAATGAAATCATCAAACTCGTTGATGGTGATGATATTATAGGTTCTGCTGGAGATCGTGATTACTCAATTTTAAGAGAAGGAGAATCTTTTGGCGCTTTTTATTTGGTAGAATATGCAGGAGTGGACCCAGAAAATGGCGATGCACTTTATTATACCAATACTGAATTAGAAGACGGTTCCATCGAAAGAATAAAAACCAATGTTTATACCGAAGCTTCCAGAATTGTAGTTGATAAAGCTTTGCCAGATTGGATCGGAGGAATGACAAATACCTTGCGTTATCGTGATTTGGATTTCAGTTTTACTTTTCAAGGACAATGGGGAGCACAAATTTATAATTCGGCAGGATTGTTTCAGGCTTCTGGATTTGCTGGAGGGAAAGACAACCAAAGTATCGAGCAGTTAGACAGATGGCAACAACCTGGAGATATAACAGATGTGCCTAGAGCAGATTTAAGCGGTGATGCAGTAGAATCTACTCGTTATTTACAAGATGCGGATTTTATAAGATTACGGAATTTAACCATAGGATATAATTTTAAAAACCTTTGGAATATCGATATGATACGCGTGTATTTTTCAGGGTTAAACTTACTCACTTTTACCGATTATGACGGTTGGGATCCTGAAGCAACTCGTGACGATTTACCAGGAACTTTCGCAAGGGGTTACGAATTTTATTCAGCACCACCAGCTAAGGTTTATACTTTCGGAATTAATGTAGAACTTTAAAAAACTAAAACAATGAAAAAATTTATATATACAATTTTATACGCATTTTCAATTGTACTTCTATTAGTTGGATGTACCATTGATGACTTAAAAGACGAGAACAATCTTTCATTAGAATTATTGTTAACCGATGCCGATAATGTAGAAGATTTATTGGTAGGTTCCTATATTTTTGCTGGAAGTGGAGGTTCCTATGGAGGGCAAACTTACATTGCTTCAGAATTAGTTGGAAGCTCAGGGGAGCTTATTTGGAACGGAACTTTTAACGACGGACAGCAATATATTGATAAAAGTATTTTGTCTAGCAACGGAATGGTTTCTTCAATGATGGCAGATAATTACGATGTCATCAATCAAGTAAACACCGTGCTTTTTGGCTTGGATTTATTTGAAGACCAAGAACGCCGAAACCGAGTTGAAGGAGAAGCAAAGTTTTTAAGAGGATTGGAACATTTTGACTTGGTTCGTTTCTTCGGAAAACAATATCAAAGTGGAGTAAGCAACAGTCAGTTAGGAGTCTCAATTTTATTGACTTCAACCTTAAATGAAATTGCAGAAAACCCAAGAAGTTCTGTTGAAGAAGTGTACAGTCAAGTCATTAACGATTTGAATGACGCCGTAAATTTATTGCCAAATAGCAATGGAGTTTTTGCCGATAAATACGCAGCAAAAGCGTTATTGGAAAGAGTTTATTTACAGCAGAAAAATTACTTGGCAGCGAGAGATGCAGCAAATGAGGTTATTCAAAATAGCGGACATTCTTTAGCTTCAGATTTTGATGCTGCTTTTAATAATGATATCGATTCAAGTGAAGATATATTTGTAATGCAAGTTACCTTACAAGCAGGTTCTAATACAATGAATACTTTTTGGGCAACTCAAGCCAATGGTGGTCGACCTGGAAATCCAGACATTGCAATTAGTGACGATTTTATAAATAGTTATGAAGCTAATGATGATCGAGGACAATATTTCTACACAGGAAATGGTGGAAATGCCACTACAAAATGGATTGATAGAAATGCGAATGTTCCATTATTGCGTTTAGCTGAAATGTATTTGATACGAGCAGAATGTAACCAACGCTTAAATGCTTCCGTTGGAGATAGTCCTTTAAATGATGTGAATAGAATACGAAGTAGAGCGAATGCTACGGAATTAAATTCAGTAAGTTTGGATGATATTCTTGTTGAAAGAAGATTTGAATTGGCTTTTGAAGGACATTTACTTCACGATGTAAAAAGACTTGGTTTAACAGCAGGTGGTTTGCCTTCAGATAGCAACCGTTTGGTGTTTCCAATTCCGGAAGATGAGTTGAATACCAATCCTAATTCTTCACAGAATCCAGGATATTAATAATAATCCTACTAGTTTTTCAAGAAAAGAGAATAAAGCCAGTAGGATTAATGTTTTTTATTTATAATTTGTCTGGTTGAGTGCAGTCGAAACCTACTTGTAAAGCTTTCGATTGCGCTCAATCAGATTTTTTTGTTTTCTTGATTATTTTGAAGCAGAAACATTAATTGTAAATCCAATATCATCAGCAATTAGATAATCTACGGGAACCCCTTCGGTTCCTTCTGCGTGATAATTTAGATTCCAATCTTTTCTGTCCACTGCAAAATCTTCCGATTTAATAGAAACCCCGTTATCAGAAACATTCACATTAGCATTAAATGTGATGCTCTTAGAAATTCCCATAATGGTTAAATTTCCTGTAATGGTGTTTGAATATTCTCCTGAAGCCTTTTCAACCTTAGTAATTTCAAAAGTTGCTATCGGGTTTTTTTCAATATCAAAGAAGTCGGCAGACTTTAAATGATTTGCTAAATCGGTGTTGTTTTCGTCTCCTTCAGGAAAACTAGTAACCGTTAACGAACTCATTTCGATTGCTACTTTTCCGTTGGTTAATTCGTTGTTATTTGCGGAAAAACTTGCAGATTGTAAACTTATTTTTCCAAATCTAGGATTGGTTCCTCCTAAGTGTGAAGCTCTCCAATCTAGGTTGCTTCCGTCAGAAATAGAGGAGTAGTTTACGGTTGTTTCTGTTTTAGTTTCGGTTACTTCTTTAGCATCTTCGGTAGTTGCCTTTTTTCCGTTGTTGCCACAAGAAACAAGTAATGCGCCAAGAATTAATGTTGTTAGAATTGTTTTTTTCATTGTAAATTTGTTTTAGTAAATGTATTAGTGATTATTAAGAATGCGAATATATTTAAATTTCTTGCTGAAAAGCATTTATTTTATTTGATAATTCTGTGTTTAATTCTTCATTGGTAATTCCATTTTCTGAAAAATTATCATAAAAGGAAGGAAGCGAAAAATCGGCAATAATTGTAGCTCCCATTCTTGGAAACGTGTTTTTTGCTGTATCTAAAACCGTTTTACCTCCTCTTCCTCCAGGAGAAGTTGCCAGTAAAAGCATCGGTTTGTTTTTCCAAACGTATTTATCGATTCTTGAAAGCCAATCGAAAACACTTTTAAAAGCTGCTGAATACGAACCATTATGCTCTGCCATCGAAATTACAATTCCATCTACTGTGCTTAATAAATCGTTTAATTCTTGTGCTTTCTCGGGGATTCCGTTTTCGGTTTCATAGTCAATTCCGTAGAGGGGGATTTCATAATCGCTTAAATTTACGATAATTGTTTCTGAATTTTCAACTTTATTAGCTGCGTAAACAGCCAGTTTTTTATTGATAGATTCTTTGCTATTACTAGCGCCTATTGCGATAATTTTTTTCATTATTCTTCTCCTTTAAATTTAATAATTAATGAATAAAGGGTTTCCAATTCCTTTTGGTTTAAATTGTTTTCTAATGAATGATGGAACTTCTTTACTTTTTTATTTAATATTTTTAATAAATCACTTCCTTTTGAAGTTAAAATGATGTCCATTTTCCGTCTATCTTTTGGGCAAAGAGTTCTTTCAACCAATCCTTTCGACTCTAATTTATCGATAATACGAGTGACATTACTTGATTTTTGAAGCATTCTATCCAATATTGTATTTACGGAAAGAGGAGTTCTTTTTGCCCCTTTTAAAATCCGAAGCACATTAAATTGAGGTTCGTAAATATCGTATTCCTTGAGCTCTTTACTAACAGAATCAGTTAACCAATGTCCCGTTTTTATTAATTCTAAAGTTGTATTCAAATAAGATTCATTCATTGTGCTGAAAATAATTGTGGGTACAAATGTATATAAATTAATTGTAGGTACAAGTAAAATTAAAATTATTATGAAATGCTTATGATTTTGGAGAGGTTATTTCTTTTTTACCGCATTTTCATACTTTTCAATCCAATTGGAAACAGACATTTTTGAAACCAATTCTCCCAATAATTCGAAAGGAATTTGGTCCATTTTCTTAAACCGAACACAGCTTTTCCCCATATCGAGTTTGGTTTTTACGTATTTGGGATATTCTGAAGTAAACCATTCTAACAATTTTGGGTCGCTGTAAATTCCCATATTATAAAATGCGATAAAATTCTTTTGTGAAGCTATACTAATAAAAGGTAAGGGTAATTTTGGATCGCAATGATATCCATCTGGATAAATAGAATGAGGAACATAATAGGAAGGCATTCCGTAGTTTATTCCTTCTTCAAATCCTTCAGGTAAATTTTCTAAAATAGTTTTTCGTAGTTTTTTGAACGGTTCAGTTCTCTCTTCTGGAAGTTGTGTGATGTATTCTTCAACCGTTGTAGCTTCGTATTTCATTTGGTGATTTTTTTTATTTTTTAAATATAAGCAAGAAACTATTGATTGTTGAGTGTGTTTTTTATTTTAGCAATAAATTAACTCAAATTTGACTTTAACCGATTACACCAAGGAATTTAAGTACAATCTAAAGCTCGCATATCCAGTGATTTTGGGAATGTTAGGGCATACTATGGTTGCTTTTGTGGATAATATTATGGTTGGGCAATTGGGAACTGCCGAGCTTGCAGCTGTTTCTCTGGCCAATAGTTTTATGTTTATTGCTATGTCTTTAGGAATTGGTTTTTCAACAGCCATAACTCCTTTAATTGCTGAAGCAGATAGCGAAGGAGATTTTGAAAAAGGAAAATCAACCTTTAAACACGGCTTGTTTTTATGTATTGTTTTAGGAATATTTTTATTCTTAGGAGTATTTACAGCCGAACCTTTATTGCATTTAATGAAACAACCAGAAGAAGTGGTTGTATTAGCAATTCCGTATTTAAATTTGGTGGCGGCATCTTTAATTCCGTTGATAGTCTTTCAAGCATTTAAACAATTTAGCGATGGAATGTCTATTACGAAATATCCTATGTATGCTACACTGGTAGCCAATGTGGTCAACGTTATATTAAACTATTTATTCATCTTCGGAAAGTTTGGATTCCCAGAATTAGGCATGGTGGGAGCAGCTATTGGTACGTTGGTTTCAAGGGTTATCATGGTAGTTTATTTATGGTATTTACTGTCGCAACATCATAAAACTAGAGATTATGTTTTGAACTTGAAAATGTTTCAGTTATCTAAAAAAATGTTTAAAAAGCTTTTTGATTTGGGTTTTCCATCAGCGATGCAAATGTTTTTTGAAGTTGCCATATTTACCGCTGCCATTTGGCTTTCAGGAATTTTAGGAAAAAACCCACAAGCAGCCAATCAGATTGCTTTAAATCTTTCGTCAATGACCTTTATGGTTGCCATTGGTTTAAGTGTAACAGCAATGGTGCGAATGGGAAATCAAAAGGGATTAAAACGTTTTAGAGAGCTTAGAAGAATCGCTTTTTCAATCTTTATGGTTTCAACATTATTTGCAGTGGTATTTGCAATTTTGTTTTTTGTTTTCAGCGGAAGTCTTCCAAAATTATACCTAGATTTTGACGATCCAGCAAAATTTGCAGATAATTTTGAGGTGGTTAGTATTGCTTCTAAATTAATGTTGATTGCTGCAGTTTTTCAGATTTCAGATACCATACAAGTGGTTGCTTTGGGAGCCTTACGGGGTATGCAAGATGTTAAGATTCCTACCTTTATTACTTTTATTGCTTATTGGGTAATTGGTTTTCCTATTTCCTATTATTTAAGTTTATATACCGATTATAAAAGTGCTGGAATTTGGTTAGGATTACTGGCAGGACTTACCTCTTCGGGGATTATGTTGTTTATTAGGTTTAATTATCTTTCAAAGAAATTGATAATAGAAAATGATTTACTAACCAAAGAAGCTTAAAATTTTGAAAAAAATCCTTCCTTTATTACTATTTATTTCAGTTGGTATCATTGATCTTTTTGCTATCTATTTTGAAAAGCAAACCCTAATTTATGTGGTGAAACCACTTTTAATGTTAAGCCTATTTTGGTATTATAAAGTAAATACTATTACTGTTAATAAATGATTTGTTTTAGGTTTGTTTTTTAGCTTTTTAGGAGATGTTTTTCTACTCGGAAAAGGAGAATTATTTTTTATTTTAGGATTGGCTTCTTTTTTAATTGCGCATCTTTTTTATATTACGATGGTTGCGAAATTATTAGTAAAAACAACCTTTAAGGAGGTGATTTCAGTTTCAATTCCCTATGTATTAATTTTTATTTTGCTTCTTAATCTACTATATGAACATTTAGGTGGAATGAAAATTCCGGTGATTATTTACGCCTTGGTAATTTCAGTTTTAGGAATTGTTTCTTTATTGCTTTTTATTCAGAAGAAAACAGATACTTATTTACTTTTAGTAATAGGTGTTTTTATATTTATCGTTTCAGATTAGGTTTTGGCAATCAATATGTTTTACCAAAAAGAAGCCTATTTTTCGTTGGTAATTATGCTTACCTATGTGTTGGCTCAATTTTTAATTTGTAGCTTTGTCCTGAAATTAAATACTGAAAAATGACACTTCCAAAATTTATATTAGGAGACAATACCGATTTTCCTGAAGCTATATTTGTAATTCATACTGAGTTCCCTCGTTTTATTATCAATCTTCAAGATGATGAGGTGGAATGGTTGGAAGAATTTGATAAAGAAGACCAAAAGGAATTAGAATCTGAAATGGAAAATGCCGTTTCAGCAGCTAGTGAATTTTACGATAGAGAAGTAGCATTGTACGAAAATGATTGAAGAATTACTGAAACTTGATACCGAATTATTTTTATTCCTGAATCAATTAGGAAGTGAATCTTGGGATTTGTTTTGGCAAATTATTACTAACAAGCTTACATTTATTCCGTTATATGCTGTTATGCTATTTTTGGTTTATAAAAATTATGGTTTAAAAGGAATGTTTGTAATTATTTTTTCAGCAGCATTAATGATTACTTTCGCCGATCAATTGGCTAATTTATTTAAACACGGTTTCCAACGACCGAGACCTTGCCAAGAAGAAGATTTACAAAGCTTAATGCGGCATGTTGTTGAAAATTGTGGACGTTATGGATATTTTTCTGGACACGCTGTAAACTCAATGGCAACAGCTGTTTTTCTAGGGTTAATCCTAAAGGGAAGGTTTAACTACTTGCCTTTTTTACTGCTTTTATGGGCTTCCATTGTTGGTTATAGCAGAATTTATGTTGGTGTTCATTATCCTTTAGATGTGATAACAGGAATGTTTTTTGGAGGAATTATTGGTTGGGTTTTTTATAGATTTCAATTAATTTTACAAAGACGATTTGTTAAATAATTATTGCCTTTTACTTACTAAATACAAATCACGCCAAAGTCTTGGTCTATGTGATCGACTTCCAGGAGCACTTGGATTCATATCATATCGAGTAATTTTTTCAACAGAATAATCTTTAAAATTCTTTAAAAATAATTCCTCTTGATCTTCAGAAACTAATACTCCAAAGCTAGTTTCATTTGGAAAACTTGTTTGTCCCTGTTTTGTAAGAATCTTAATTGGTCTACCGTATGCCCAAATCATTTCAGGACAAAAACCACTATAGTCATAAACCTTATTATTGGTTTTACTTTGCCAATTGTTTAAGTTATCCAAACTATTATATTCTGGATTTACAGATAATGTTTTTGCTATTGGCATTCCAAAAAAGATGATTGAAATAATAAATGCAATGCTTAGATAAAAAACTTTTTCAATGTTTTTTCTTCTTAAGAATTTAATGAGTAACAATCCAATACTAAAAAGTGAACCTGCTAATAAAGAAAACCAAATCCAATTTCCAGATAAGGAATCTTTTAAAAATAAATAACCGGCTATAGGAAATGCAATTCCTATAAATGCAATTAATCCAAAATTAAAATATACAGGAATGGTTTCGCGTTTATCATTTAATTTTTTAAAGCGTCTTATTAAATATTCTAAATAAAATCCCGTATTTAAAGCCAATGGAATTAAAACAGGAAGTAAATATCTCGATTTTTTTTCAGGAATAATGGAAAGTAAAACCACCGAAAGCATTGTCCATAAAAAGGTAAATAAATAGGCTTTTTTGTTAAATACACGATTTTTTAAATACGGAAAAAGCAAACCTATAAATGCAGGAATCGTCCAAACTCCACTTTGTGTAAAAAAGCTCCAATAATAGTAAAACGGCTTAGTTTCATAGCTTGTCCAATTGGAAGTTTCTTTTTTAGTAATAGCGGTAACAGCTTCAGGATCAAATTTAAAGGTATACCAATGCCACCATCCAGAAAGTGCTAATCCGACTATTAAAAATAAAAGTAAGGGGGTGATTCTAGATTTAAAATTTTGATATTTATATACAATTCCAAAGCTTATTAAAAAAGGTAAAAACAAAGCATATAATGAAACAGGTCCTTTACTCATAAATGACATTCCGAAGAAAATTGCAGCAATTAAGGCTCGCTGGTACTTCTTTTCTTCCAAAGTAAAAAACAGGTAAAGTTGGTAAATAGTTACCATCATAAAACCGTGAGTAAAAATATCCCATTGTCCATTTCGGCCAGCAAAAACAATATAAAATGAAGTTAGTAGAATAAGTGAACTTATAAAAGCATATTTCTTGTTTTCAGTAAAAACAACAGCTAATTTATTTAAAAATAAAACCAATAATAATGTAACTAAAGCAGCTGGTAAACGTAAGGCAAATAGGTTTTTCAAACCAAATGCCATAGCTGAAATAGCCGTTAACCAAGTGGGTAAAGGAGGTTTTTGGTACCGAGGTTCCCCATTTAAAGTAGTTAGAATCCAATTGCCGTCTTGTATCATTTCACGAGCTGTAATAAAATTACGAGCTTCCATAATATTGATTAGTATTGCATCTAAATTCACAAAAAAGATGGCGATACATACGGTGATGATCCAAAAAATGTAGTTGTTTTTAAGAGACTTCATCCACTTGTTTTTTCAAGATAAAAATGTTCCGAATATAAATAATCAATCCAGCACAATGACCAACTAATAAAACTGGATCTTTCCTAAAAATAGCATAAGTCAAAATTAACGAAGCTCCTAAAACACTCAATCGCCAAAATCCAACTGGAAGTTGTGAGGTTTTGGTTTTTTCAGAGTACATCCATTGATATACAAACCGAAAGGTAAATAGTAATTGCGAAACAATTCCTAACCAAAGTAACCAAACAGGAATATTCTCATTATGTAAAAATTGATTCATATCGTATTTTCCATTATTAAAGGAATATATGACAATTAATACTGGAAAAACTAATAAAAACCAACGGAGCCATTTGGGAGATTTTTGCCATTCTCCTTGTAGTTGTAAATTTCGGATATAAATAAAATAGGTAAGCGATTGCCCTAACATTATAGCAAAATCATCTCGTAAATATCCATAAACAAATAGAAGAAATGAAGCAAGTAAGCTCAATTTCCAAAAAATGGAAGGAGTAATTACTCTTTTGTTTTTTTCAGAAATAAACCATTGAATAAATAATCTTCCAGAGAAAAGAATTTGAGCTATAAAACCAATACTATAAACGATCCAGTCTTTCACCCTTTGTTTTTCACTTCGTAATTAATATATTTTTTCTTCATCCAAAGATATGCGAAGCAATCCATTAAAGGACCAATTAAACGATTCCAAACTCCAAATTTTGCTTCGCCAGCAATACGAGGAAAATGTTGAACAGGGACTTGAAGTATTTTACCATCTTGTAATAAAATCATTGCAGGTAAAAAGCGATGCAAGCCTTTAAACATAGGTATTTTTTTAGCATAAGCTGTTTTAATAACTTTTAAAGGACAGCCTGTATCGTCCATGCCATCGTGTGTGAATGCACGGCGAATTCCGTTGGCAATGGTTGATGACATGTTTTTGACAAAAGAATCTTTTCGGTTGGCACGAACACCAGTAACTAAATCGTATTCTCCAATTTTTTCTAGTAATAAATTAAAATCTTCTGGTGCAGTTTGTAAATCGGAATCAATATAACCTAGCAATGGTGTTTCAACAGCATCAAATCCAGCTTTTATGGCAGCGCTTAATCCTCTGTTTTCTTTAAAATTGATAAAATGAAAATTTTCGTTTCGGTTACAAATAGCTTCAATTAATTCTTGACTTTTATCTTTTGAACCATCATTGACAAAAAGAATTTCTGTTTTTTTTGAGGCAATTTTGGTATAAGCGAGCATTTCCTTTTCTACTCTTTCCAGATTATCTTCTTCATTATAAACAGGAACAATAATGGTAAAATCGGACATAAAATATGGGTTACAAATTTTTACAAAAGTATTTATTTTTTAATAAACTTTCTATTTTAAATTATATGCTTAAAAAAGATGCTATTTTTGTGGAAACAAATTATAATTTATGAAAGTTTTAATTACCGGAGCAGCTGGTTTTATTGGTTCTCATACTGCTGAAAGATGTAAAGAAATGGGCTATGAGGTTTTAGGAATTGATAATTATTCACCCTATTACGACATCAAATTAAAAGAGATGAATGCCAAAACGCTTTCAGAAAAGGGAATTGAAGTTTTAAATTTAGATTTAAGAACAGATAATTTAACAGAAAGATTACCTTCAGATATTGATTATATCATTCATTTTTCTGGACATCCAGGAATTTCTGCTACTTCTTCTTTTGAAGATTATTTAACCAATAATATTATTGCAACTCAGCAATTACTTAATTGGACTGAAGGATTGGATAACAAACCATATTTTATCAATATTGCTACTTCATCAATTTACGGATTAGTAGCTACTCTTTCTGAAGATCAAGCACCATTGCCTGCTTCGTGGTATGGAGTTACCAAATTAGCTGCAGAACAATTGGTATTGGCTTATAGTAGAAGGAATTTAGTAAACGGAACTTCTTTACGATTGTATTCTGTTTACGGCCCTAGAGAACGTCCTGATAAAATGTACACGCGTTTGATAGATTGTGGATTGAACGATAAAGAATTCCCCTTATATGAAGGAAGCTTAAAACATCTAAGAAGTTTTACGTATGTTCAAGATATTATTGATGGAATAGTTAGTGTTTTTGGAAAAGAAGATCTTTGTAATGGCGAAATAATAAATCTCGGAATTGATTCAGAAAACACGACAGCCGAAGGGATTGAAGCAGTTGAAGAAGTACTAGGAGTGAAGATTAAAATGAATACCATTTCTGCTCGTCCTGGCGACCAATCCAGAACTCTTGCAAATATTAACAAAGCTAGAAAGCTGCTTAATTATAATCCTCAAACTACATTGCTTGAAGGTGTAAAAGCCCAAGTAAAATGGTTTAAGGAAAGTTTTATGTAGGGTTTGTCTTTACTAAACCGTTTTAATTTTTGAAGCATTTTTGTGTTTTCAAATTGATAAGATAAATTAATTATATGAAAATCAAATTATTTCCTGAACGATTTCAACTTTTAAAAAGGTTTGTTTTTACCTTTATTCTTTTTTCTACAATTATCAGATTTGTTTTTCTAATTTGGAATTTTTCTGAAGTAGACACCTCATTTTTTAAACTTGGAAACAGTTTTGTATATGGATTTCTATATGATGTAGGTACGGTTTCGTTTTTTGCAGTTCCTTATGCATTGTACCTACTTTTTTTTCCGAAGCGATTTTATGGGAGTATAGTTGATAAATTCAGTAACTATATTGGATATGCAGTAGGACTTTTAATTTTCTTGTTTTCATTTTTTGCTGAGATTACTTTTTGGGAAGAATTCAAACGAAGATTCAATTTTATTGCAGTAGATTATTTAATCTATACTAAAGAAGTAATCAACAATATTAATGAGTCTTATCCTTTGCCGTTATTAATCGGGAGCATAATAATTTTACTAGGCGGGTTGTTTTTTTTAACAATGAAAAAAGGTGCTTTTAAAATTATATTTTCTGCCACAACCTCTTTTAAACAAAAATTATTACCTACTTCTGTTTTTATCATAATTGCATTAATTTTTGCAACAATGGTTACTAACAAAGGAGCTGAATTTTCAGAAAATAGGTATAACAACGAACTTGCAAAAACAGGGGTTTTTTCATTTTTTGCAGCCTTCAGAAATAACGAACTTTCCTATACAGAATTCTATGCAACTATTGATAATGATGATGCTTTTAATCGTTTAAAAGAAAAGTATAAATCAAAGGGAGATAGTTTGTTTTTTAATAAGGAAAATTTAATTTTTAGAAAAATTAATAATATTGACACACTACCAGAGTTGAAACCAAATGTTATTTTTATTTGTATTGAAAGTTTTAGCGCCATTTTTTTAGATCGTTTTGGGGATATAGAAATGGATATTCCAACACTAGATTCGTTAGTAGATAATAGTTTGTTTTTTGATAATTTATTTGCAACAGGAACTCGTACTGTTAGAGGTATGGAAGCCCTAACGCTAAGTATACCTCCAACTCCAGGGCGGAGTATTGTAAAAAGAGAGAATAATACCAATTTGTTTACAATTGGTGAGGTTTTTAAAGAAAAAGGATACAAGCGAAGCTTTTATTATGGAGGAGATGGCTATTTTGATAATATGAATACTTTTTTCGGAGGAAATGGCTTTAATATAGTAGATAGAAGTAGAGGGTTTTTACTAGCTGATAATATAGACACACAAAGAACAAATATTGATGATATTGAAGTAACTTTTGAAAATGCTTGGGGGGTTTGCGATGAAGATATTTATAGTAAAGTGATAAAGGAAGCTGATATTAATTATAAGAATGGAACTACTTTTTTTAATTTTATTATGACAACTTCAAATCACAGACCCTATTCCTATCCAGACGGAAAAGTATCGATACGTTCTGGTAAAAACAGACAAGGAGGAGTTCAGTATACCGATTACGCCATTAAAGAATTTTTAAAAATAGCAAAGACGAAGCCTTGGTATAAAAATACGGTATTTGTTATTACTGCAGACCATTGTGCCTATAGTGCAGGTTGGCAAGCATTAGATATTAAAAACTATCGTATTCCTTTGTGGATAATTAATCTTCCCGAAAATAGAGTAGAAAAAGTTTCAAAATTAGCTTCCCAAATAGATATTTTTCCAACACTTTATTCTTTGTTTAATTGGGAGTATTCCTCTAATCTTTTCGGAAGCGATATTCTTTCCATGAAACCAAACGAAGAAAGAGCACTAATTGGTAATTATAGAAAATTAGGTCTTTTGAAAAAAGACAAGCTATTGGTATTAAGTGATCAGAAAAAAGTAGATTTTTATAAATGGGATAAGAAAACATTTGAGCTGACTTCACTGCCTAAGGATGAATATTTTTTGAGAGAAACAATTTCATATTATCAAGTTTCCGATTACCTATTTCAGAATAAAGGGTTAAAACTAAAAACCTTAGATTATTACAATAACTAATAATTAATCAACCTTAAAAAGAAGAATATATATTGAATAATTACTTCTAAAAGATATCATCTTTTAACTTTATTCTTGTTATTTTTACTTTAGAGAGAACTTTAAAAACTTCAATAGTGAAATTTAATTTTACAGAAAAACAAATACATAGATTCTTGATAATTGCGAACGTCTGCAAAATAAAAAAATAGATGCTGCAATTTAATAATCCGGAAACTTGTATAGTTATTCCATCTTATAATATTGAAGGTAATTTTTTAGTAGATAGGTATGTGAATTTTTTAGAGGAAAACAAAAAAGTATTGCTTTGTTTTGTAAATGATGGATCAAAAGATCAAACTTCAACTATATTAGAAGAGTTAAGAGTACAATATAAAAATCAAGTTCATTGTATTACTTATCAAAAAAATAAAGGAAAAGCAGAAGCTGTTAGAACTGGAATCCAGTATTGTAACAACACTTTCACACATTCATTTATTGGATTTTTAGATGTAGATTTATCTACATCACTAGAGGAGTTTATGAGATTAAAATCCTTGGTAAAAGGTGATTTTATTTTTTTATTTGGATCTAGGATTAAGTCTAAAGATACTTATATAATTAGAAAGTTGCATAGACATATTATAGGAAGAACAATATCAAAAGTAATTAATTTTCTTTTAAAGATGAATATTTATGACACACAATGTGGCTGTAAAGTATTTACTAAAGAGATATCTGTTATTTTATTTAAAGATAAATTTGTTTCAACTTGGTTGTTCGACGTTGAATTATTTTTTAGAATAAAAAAATATTTAAAAAAAGATGATTATTTTCAGTTCATTAATGAAGTACCTTTAAAAAGTTGGGAATCCAACGATAATTCGAATGTAAAATTTATTTATTTTTTTAAAATTTGGAGTGATTTTTACAAGATTTATTTAAAATATTATAAATAAATATAATTTAATGATGAAGATTTTTAACGGCAAATCACCTTCTCTTTTTCTATCTATCATTGTAGTAGTTTTAGTAATTTTCAGATTTTTATTATTATGGAATATTCCATTATTAGATAAAACAGAAACACGATACGCAGAGATAGCACGGTTAATGTACGAAACCAATCAATGGATTGTTTTGCAATATGATTATGGAGTTTCATTTTGGGGAAAACCACCGTTATCTACTTGGCTTTCTGCTATGAGTTTCAACTTGTTTGGTGTAAACGAGTTATCAGCAAGATTACCATCATTTATTTTGTGTTTAGCGATTATATTTTTGCTTTTTAAAATTAAAACTTTAACTAAGGAAAAGAAGATTTTAATTGCATTTGTATTGTTGACTACCCCTGAATTCTTACTTCATATGGGAGTTATATCAACAGATTGCACTTTGTTATTTTCTACAACTTTGGTAATGATATCATTTTGGAAGGCAATTACTAGTTCCTCAAAATCAAGTTGGAATTATTTATTCTTCGTTGGCTTAGGTTTGGGTTTATTGTCAAAAGGTCCCATAGTATTTATTTTAACTGGTGTTCCAATTTTTGTTTGGTGTATTCTTGATTATAAAGAAAGATTTTTAATTATTTGGAAGAAACTACCTTGGATAACAGGTTTGTTATTAATGGCATTGATTGCATTCCCTTGGTATTACTTAATGGAAAAAGAATCACCAGGTTTTATAAATTATTTTATTATTGGAGAACATTTTTATAGGTTTATTAGTTCAGAATGGTCTGGTGATAGATATGGTTTTGCAAAATCACAGCCCTTTGGAATGGTATGGTTATTTCTATTAGCATTTGGTTTCCCGTGGTTTCAATTTGTATTATATAAATTTTGGAAAAATAAAAATAATATTTGGAAGGATAAATGGGTTTCATTTTTAATATTATGGATTCTTGGGACTCCTTTGTTTTTTACTTTTTCAAGTAATACAATACACACTTACATATTACCTAGTATAGTGCCGATAGCATTATTAGTTGCACATTGGTGGGAGTTTAACAAAAAATGGGTAATAACCAGCTTGGTATTTCCTACACTATGTATTATTTTAAGTATAATATTGCCCTTTACGTCGTATTGGAACTATAATATGAATACGGATAAAAGCCTTATTCTTAATCAAAAAATTAACACTAAAAATAAAAATATACCTGTTTATTATTGGTATGAAACTAATTATTCAGGTAGGTTTTATGCCGAACGAAAAATAGGAGTTATTAGAGATAATAAAGCATTAGATTCTGTTTTGTCATTAAATGAAAATTTTTATTTAATTATACAACACAAACAAGAGTATGGCTTAAATAAAAATCTTAAAAAAAGATTAATCCCTTTAGATAGTAACTATAAACGAAAAATTTATGCAAATTTTAAACTTAATGAATCTTCAATAAATAAGTAGCAGCTTCAAAAGGAGTGGTTGTATTCTTATCAATTTTAAGCAGCTGTTTTTCAAGCTCTAATTTAACTTTAGGATGATTGTAAAAATCACTTTTCAAACTCGCTTCAATTGTCTGAAGCAACCAGAATTTATTCTGCTCTTTTCGTTTTTCTTGAAAATAACCATTCTCTTTTGTTATAGAAATATATTCTGAAATTAAGTTCCATATTTCTGAAACCCCTTCATTTTTTAATGCACTACAAGTCAATGTTTTTGGAATCCAATTATTTCCTTTAGCTGGGTAGAGGTGAAGTGCGCGATTAAATTAAGTTTTTGCCAATTTAGCGGCAGTGATGTTTTTTCCATCGGCTTTATTAATGACGATGCTGTCTGCCATTTCCATAATTCCTCGTTTGATGCCTTGTAATTCATCACCTGCACCAGCTAATTTCATTAATAAAAAGAAATCGGTCATAGAATGTACCGCAGTTTCACTCTGACCAACACCAACAGTTTCAATCAAAATTACATCGTAACCAGCAGCTTCACATAAAATGATGGTTTCTCTAGTTTGACGAGCAACGCCACCCAAAGAATCTCCCGAAGCTGATGGACGAATAAAAGCATTGGGTTCTTTTACCAAATCGTCCATTCGGGTTTTGTCGCCTAAAATACTTCCGCCACTTATGGAGCTACTTGGATCTACTGCCAACACCCCAACTTTATGGTTTTTCTGAGTAATAAGTTTCCCAAACTGTTCGATAAAAGTGCTTTTTCCAACACCTGGAACACCTGTAATTCCTATTCTAATCGATTTATTAGCGTGGGGTAAACAAGCTTCAATAATTTCTTTGGCTTGTTGTTGATGCTTTTGTGCAGTACTTTCCACCAAAGTAATAGCTCTGCTTAAAGCGGCTTTGTCGCCTTTTAAAATTCCATTAATTAATTCTTTAGAGGAAGGTGTTTTTTTACGGTTTTCTTTTAGTTTATTAGCAACAGTATTGCTAAGAGTTTCTGGTTGTAAAACTCCTTTTTTTCTTCTAAAGCAGATTTGAACTCCTTTTTTGTCATATTATTTTTCTTGTAGTAAAACAGGAACGACTACTTGATCCCAAGCTAAAATCATTAAAGTATCTTCTCCAATGTCTGAAAACGAAATCGTAAAATTTTCCATCACGGTTAAACTTTTTGAAGAAGGCACTGTAGTAACCACCACATCATATTCAGGTTCTCTTGAAGGAGTTTGATCAGTAAATTTTACGCCCCAATCATACATTTCAGAATTAAAAATGACTTGCCAAGTATCTTTTCCAGGAATAGTCCAAAGAGAATACGTTCCTTTTGGTAATGCCTTTCCGTCGATTGTTAAATCTTTATTAGTTGTGAATGTGGATGCTTCGTTTGCACCCGTTCGCCAGACTTCATCAAAAGGCACTAATTCGCCAAAAATAACCCTTCCTTTTTTACTCGGACTGTTATAAAAAGCTTTCAATTCAAGATCATTTTGGTCAAAAGTAATGTGTTCTTCGGGGCTGTGTACCTTGGTTTTTGAAATCATATAAGGTCCAACTGCAAACTTTAATATTAGGAAAAGAACAAGTACGATTCCGATAATCCACAGGAGTATTTTTTTAATTTATTCATTATTGTTAATTTTATGTGATAAAGATAGTTAAAAATAGTATTCAGCCTTCAGTAAACAGTCTTCAGTAAAATAAAAATACATTTAAATTTATTGTTCTCTTTAAGCTTGATTGTTTTTAGTTCTCAGTCTTCAGTTGACAGTCTTCAGGTTTTAGTTTCAGCTTCAATTTCAACTTTTTTAAAAATCCTTGCAACATTCGTATTTTTACATCGTCTTTAAATCGAACAGCAATCAAAAAAACCATCAAAATTGTCTGATAAATTACTTGTTGAACAGTGTAAAAATAACAGCCGGAAAGCGCAAATGGCTTTGTACCGTCAGTATTGTGACGGGATGTTTATTGTAGCACAACGATATTTAAAAGACAAACACACCGCAGAGGATGCGATGCAAGAGGCTTTTGTAAAAGCTTTTAGCAAACTAGACCAATTTAAAGGGGACGTCACCTTTGGAGCTTGGTTAAAACGAATTGTCATCAACAAATGCTTGGACTCGATTAAGAGTAGAAAATTGGAAACAGAATCTTTAGATGATTCTGTTTTTGAAATTGTACAAGACGATGATAATTGGAACGTAAGTGATAAAGCAACTGTTACAGAAATAATTTCAGCAATTGACGAATTGCCTAGTAATTATCGATTTGTAGTTCAGTTGTTTTTATTGGAAGGTTATGACCATCAGGAAATTTCGGAAGTACTTCAGATTTCAGAAAATGCTTCCAGAACCAACTTACACAGAGGAAAATCAATATTGAAAAAAAACTTAAAACATTTGCAATATGGCACAGGATCTTAGAGAGTTATTGAAAGGCGGAAGCCCTGAGAAAACAAATTTATCAAAAGGACATGAAGAACGATTTGAAGCTTTATTAG
>JAJRQR010000139.1 GCA_024280145.1 Bacteroidota bacterium | reverse complement strand
TTTGGCTTCTTTTACAAACGCACCTGCATCTTGGTAGACCGTAACAATCAAAAAAGCAGAAGAGCTGTTTTTGATGCTGCCCAACGAAAATTAAATTTAGGATATAGCGTTTGTATTTTTCCTGAAGGAGGCGTTCCAGATGATGAAAGTATTGTGTTAGACGAATTTAAAGATGGCGCTTTTAGACTAGCGATAGAACACAATATTCCCATTGCCCCAATGACCTTTCACGATAACAAAAAACGGTTTTCTTATACTTTTTTTAGTGGTGGGCCAGGTAAAATGCGGGTAAAATGTCACGAATTAATTCCTACTAAAAATTTAATAAAGGAAGACAGAAAGCAACTTAAAATGACTTCTTGGGAAATAATTTTTAACGAATTAGAAAACCCCACAATGTAATTCATAAAAAAACCACTCTATGGCGTAGAGTGGTTTTCATAAACAGGTTTGTATTTTCAACAAACCCAACTAACTTAACTTAAACTAAAATTTAAAACTTAAGCCGCTATAAATTCCTATATAATAGGGCTTAAATTCGACAGACGAATCTGTGTATGGATTGAGTTGATACTTAAACATAGGTTCAACATTAAACATTAACTTTTTAGAAAAACTATAATTCAAACCCAATCCGAGGTTAGTTGTAAAACTGAGAGATGATAAATTACTTGCCTCACCTAATACTTCATTATAATCCCCTGCATTGACATTAATTTCGTTATTACCTAATAATAAGGTGCTAAAACCACCTATAATATTTATTCCAAATTTTTTATTTAATAGCGCATACTTTAATTCTAATGGCATTTCGTAATAACTAATTTTCTGATTTAATAAGACTTCACCCGAAGTAGATTTAGGAGTGATTTCTCCAAAACCTCCATCTGGATTTTGATTTACTAAAGTGCCTTTGTCTACTGGAATCGTAACATTTCCTCTTGTAGGATATTCAATACTACTTGTTGAAGAAGCAACAGGACCCGTACCGAGTTCCAACCCAGAAGTAGAATAACTTAAATTTACATTGCTAATTCCTGCACGAAGACTCAACCTATTATTAAAACTATAACTTACATTTACACCGTAAGTAATATTTACATCGTTATTTTTTTGATTGTCCGTAAAATTTGGATCTATAGAAGAACCTTCACTTAATGAATCGTAAAAAACAGGCCCAACATTTGGTGCTACTTCCCAACGGTAATCTGGTTTATTGTCCACAGTAACAACAGCAACTTCCTCTTCTGAAGTTTCATTAATAGCATCGAAAATAGATTTTTTATTCTCTTCTTCAATGATTGTTTCAGTAGTATTTGTTTCTTCTGAATTGTTTTCTGAATTCACATTTTCGGTAGCAACAGCTTCCTTATTCTCGTTTATAATTGTTTTCTTTATAATAAGGTCTTTGTTGTTTTTATCTGAAATATTATTTGTGGTGTTATCATCATTCGCAACACTTGTTTCTTCTGAAGTAACATCCGTTGGAACTTTTATAAGTTCATTGCTGTTATTTTTATTGGAATTTTTCTGAACTTCATTTTTGTAAGCAACACTACTTTTTGAAACCTTCGATTTATTATTAAGCTTGCTTCTGTTTGAAGTATTGTCAATAGTTTCAGAATTTATTTTTTCTTCTTCTGAAGCGATACTTTCGTTTTCAGTTTTCAGAATATTCTCTTCTTTAGTTGAATCGTTTTCTTCGAAAGTATCTTTAATTATTTCAGTAGCATCTTCGGTTACAAAGGGCGAACTTGTTTTGGTTGAAGGCGCATTAAATAACGAATTTCCAACCATAAACAATAAAGCGAGTAAGGCGGCAACTCCAGCAAATTTAAACCAAAACGGAATAACTTTACGGTCATCTTTCTCCTTCAATTTAGCTTGGATGTTTTCCCAAACTTGAGGAGAAGGCGTCGCTTCAAAATTTTTGAAACCTTCCTTAAATAAGTCGTCTATGTGTTTGTTTTTCTTCATAATTACTTGCGGGGACAAGTATTTAAATTATTATTTATTATCAATTTCAATTTTATATATTTCCACTTTAGTTTTCAAAATTCCTCTTGCTCTCGCTAAGTTCGATTTTGAGGTTCCTACTGAAATTCCAACCAAATCTGAAATTTCTTTGTGCGAATAATCATCTAACACATACATCGTAAACACCAACCGATACCGATCTGGTAATTCCTGAACTATTTTTAATAAATAATCCAACGGAATTGCAGCAGTTTCAACCTCAACAACAGCTTCTTCTTCAAGTTGCTCTTCGTTTGTCAGGTTAAAAACCTTTTGCTTACGATATTTTTGTAATACTGTATTTACGGTTACCCGCTTCATCCAGCCTTCAAAAGAACCTTTTCCTTTAAATTGCTCAATTCTACTAAAAATTGTAATAAAAGCATCTTGCAAATTATCCTCCGCCTCATGATAATTGGGAGAATATTTTAAGCAAACCGAAAATAAAATGCCCGAATACTTTTTATAAAGTTCTCCTTGCGACTTTAAATCCTGCTTCTTACAATTTAATATGAGCTCTTCTAATGTCAAACGCAGTACCGTAAATTAGTATAATTGATGTTGAATTAACTTATTAAATAAAAAACAAGCAACCATATAATTGAGGTGTCTACAAAGTGTAGATGCCTAATTAACAAATAGGTTGCGTATGTAGAAAAACTATTGCTTATTTGCAACGATAGCTTCCTTGATTTTTTGTTCTAACTCATCCATTAATTCAGGATTGTCTAAAAGTAGCGTTTTAACAGCTTCTCTTCCTTGTCCTAATTTGGTGTCGTCATAGCTAAACCAAGAACCACTTTTTTTAATAATTTCGAAGTCAACTCCTAAGTCAATAATTTCTCCAACTTTTGAGATTCCTTTTCCATAAACAATGTCAAACTCTACCAACTTAAATGGTGGAGCTACTTTGTTCTTAACTACTTTTACTCTTGTTTTGTTTCCTAAAACTTCACCTTCTGTATTTTTTATTTGTGTAGAACGACGAATGTCCAAACGAACGGAGCAATAAAATTTAAGTGCATTACCTCCTGTGGTAGTTTCAGGATTTCCGAACATTAC
>JAJRQR010000138.1 GCA_024280145.1 Bacteroidota bacterium | reverse complement strand
TTTTCTGTTTTTAAATTCGGAAACACCAACTGATCTTTTCCTGTTTCAGGATCAAAAATGGTAAGTTTAGATAAGGAATAACCAAACAATAAGTTTCCATCTTTTAAACCCAAAATAGGGTTTCCACTCGTTATATTTAATATTGAATTAAATTCAGGAAAAATAGTAATCAAGCCGTCATCTAGTCTAATCTTTATTAAATTCTCGTTTACGGTATACACCGCTGTCTTATCCTTGTTACAAGCAAAAAACCGAGTAGCAGCCATAGGTGTAGGTGTATTATCTATGGAGTGATGTAATGGAATATCGACACTATTTCCAAGCGTATCAATGCCCACTAACTTATACTGGTTTTCGCCCATAGCGATGATATCGCCCTCCTTAGTTTCAAAAATCCCCCTAAAGGTATTTCCCCAACCTTCTGTATTTGATTTAAACAACTGACTAAATAATTGTTTCTTGACTCTAATTTTAAACAAACCATTGTCTGTAGCAACCCAAAGCAAATTATTAGAATCTTGGAAAAGTTGATTAATACGTGTAAAATCTAACTGTTTATTTAATTCTTCTGTAAAGTCTTGAAGATGTCCTTCTGTATCAATTCGGTATAATTTTTCACGACCTGCAAACCACAAACTTCCTTGATGATCTTCTATCGCATGATAAATAATATCTTGAAAATTGTAATATTCCTCATACGTTTGTGTAGCATCATTAAATTTTAGAATTCCTTTTTTTCTTTTCCTAAAATAATAATGATGGTTATCCTCATCAAAAAAAGATTGTCCAAAATACATACCGGTTCCATACCAATTAAAGCCGTCTAGTTTTTGTTCGCTTAGTAATTTTCCTTCTGAAGAAAATTTTAATACCCCTCTTAAAATAGTTCCCCAATAGACATTATGGTCTTTATCGGTAGTGATATGCGTAAATTCTCTTGTTCCTCTTTTAGTTTCAGCAAAAACGGTAAAGCCATCTTTTCCATCGTATTTCTGAAGGTATTGTTTTGCTTTTCCTTCAGGAGCATTCCAATAATCATCGGTAATGATCCAGATTTGTTCCAATTCATCTTTATACAACATCAAAACGTCACCTTTAACTCCGTTGGTTGCCGAGAAATTGGTTACATAATCGTTTTGAAGCTCCAATCGAAATATTTTTTCGTTGGCAACATACCACAGGTTATTAGTGCTGGTTTCAATTTTTATATTCGCCGTAATCTTATCATCCGTAATAAAATTAGGGTTGTTTTTATTGCTATTAAAAACCTTAAAATTATAACCATCGTATCTGTTAATTCCTTGTTGTGTTCCAAACCACATATAGCCCGAAGTGTCTTGAGCGATAGCACGAACATCTCTAAAGGAAAGTCCTTGCTCTGTAGTCAATACTTCAATTTGTGGAATGTTTTGAGAATGTATGTTTTTTGAAAACCCCAACAACGCAAGTATCATACAGAAATAATAAAAGTATCGATGTGGTTTCAAAGAGGTTGGTTTTGTTAGTGTTAGCTGTAAACATTTCAAATATACAAAAATATGAATAGCCTTTAAAAGACATAAGACGGCTACGCTAAAAGAATAAAGATCAAAGACATAATTGTAACTAATAGATGATATGATAAGGAATGATTTAAAATTTCTATGTTAAAATTCGTGTCCCGAAGCTTCGGGAGTAGCAAAAGAATGAAAAAAACAAAAGTGTCCGTTTACTCTTACAAAAACTGCTCTAAAGCTAACAAATACAAGGTTTTAAATGAAATTAATTATAAATAAACAAAATTCTAAATAACAAAAAACCACATCAATATGTGGTTGACAAGCGTTATTTTCTAATTTACTTTAGCAATATATTATTTCAGTAATAAAAAAAACCTATTTAGTTTATCATACAAAGCTTAATTACTCCCCAGTTTTTAAATTGAATATTCATCATTACAAAAAGATTGTAATGATTCATTTATAACTAGTGTATTAACCAATTAAATTTTTTAATTATGAAAACTATTAAAATTACAGTACTCGCAGCAATTATGCTATTGCTAACACCAAGTATTACGACTGCACAAGAAAGTACTATGGATTTTGAAAATTCAGCCTCCATTACTGCTATTGTTAAAAAATATGTAGCTGCCTTACAAAAAGGAGATGTAGCTACTATGAACGCCCAACTTTCAAAAGATGCTATGACTTATGGTGTTGGTGGAGGACTAGATTCTCTTACAGTAAAACAACATAAAGAGTATTTTAAAGAGAGTACTTCTGAATATAACCATTCTATTTCTAGGGATATGTATCTACCTGTTAAAGTAACAGATAATTGGAATGAAGGAGAATGGGTACTTGTTTGGGGAACCAATACAGTTACCAACAAAAAATCGGGTGTTATAATTCCGATACCTTTTCATATAGCAATACTAGTTGCAAATGGTAAAATATCCCAAATGTATTACTTCTACGATATGTTAAATATTATATCTAAAGAAGGCTGGACGATAACACCTCCTAAAAAATAAGCTTGCTAACTAACCAAAAAGACCAACATCCTATTACTGGGTGTTGGTCTTTATTTATTGAAAATTAATATGAAAAAATTAGTTGCTTTATTAGTACTTACTTGTTTCCTTTCTTATGGACAAAAACCAAGGGCAAGAGATTTAGGAGTTCCGTTTACTGGTACAACTGGTGTTTTTAATGCTATTACAGATGTTAAAGGAGTAGAGGTTGGATATAGCACTATCATTTCAGGAAATGGAGAAAACAGTGTAGGAAAGGGTCCCGTTAGAACAGGTGTTACTGCAATTTTTCCAAGAGGAAAAGCAAAAAAATTTAGTCCTGTTTATGCAAACTGGTACAGCCTAAATGGAAATGGGGAAATGACAGGAACTACTTGGGTGACTGAATCTGGATTTCTAGAAACTCCAATTATGATTACCAATACCAATAGTGTTGGGGTTGTTCGAGATGCTGTTTTAAAATGGTATGTCGATACAGATTGGTATAGCGGTGATGACTGGTGGTACACCTACCCTGTTGTAGCAGAAACATACGATGGTTTTTTAAATGATATTTATGGCTTTCACGTCAAAGAAGAACATGTTTTAGAAGCAATCAATAATACTAAAAGTGGCCCTATAGAAGAAGGAAATGTTGGCGGCGGAACCGGAATGATGTGTTTGGGCTTTAAAGGTGGTACAGGCACCTCCTCTAGAGTTGTGAAAATTAAAGATTCAACATACACAATAGGTGTTTTAGTACAGTCTAATTTTGGAGCTAAACGGAATTTAACCATTGCAGGAGTACCTGTTGGAATTGAATTAAAAGACACCTTAAACTACAAATACAATGCTCCTCCACAATCAAGACGTCAAGAAGGTGATGGATCTATCATTGTAGTGGTAGCCACAGATGCACCATTACTACCTCATCAATTAAAGAGGATAGCACAAAGAGTGCCTTTAGGTATTGGAATCGTTGGAGGAAGAGGAAGTAATGGCTCTGGAGATATTTTTATAGCTTTTTCAACCGCAAATGAAAACGCATTTAATAGAGCAGAAAATGTAATTATTGAAACTTTATCTAATGATCAAATATCCCGACTATTTGAAGCTACTGTTCAGGCTGTAGAAGAAGCAATCATTAATGCAATGGTTGCAGCAGAAACAATGGAAGGCATTAATGGAAACACAGCTTATGCTTTACCTCACGATCTTCTTATTAAAACTCTTGAAAAATATAATCGACTCAAAAAATAACCAAAGAATCATCATTAAAACCAAAAACCATGAAAAAATTAATCACATTATTCAGTCTAGCAATCGCACTATTATTCAGCTCTTGTGCAGATCAAAAAATCAATAAAGACATCGAAATGTACACCACTACTTGGGATGAAATTATCAATAACGGAAACCTAGATTATTTTAACGAAGACCGATTCGATGAAAACATCACACTCATTATGGTTCCCGAAAATGTAGTAGGGATTGAAGCTGTAAAAGATTTTTACAACAATTACCTAACTGGGTTTTCAGATATCCAATTTACTGTAAAAAATGTATTTGGTCAAGGTGATAATATTGTAAAACATTGGAATTTTAAAGGTACACATACTGGTGATTTCTTCGGAATTCCCGCTACCGGAAATAAAGTAGATATCGACGGTACTACTTTGGTAAAAATGAAAAACGGAAAGATTGCTCAAGAACAAGATTTCTTAGACAATATGGCTTTTATGTCGCAACTAGGATTGGTTTCAAATCCTAATAACCTCACAGTCATACAAGACCTTTACGATAATTTTGCTAAAGGAGATGTTCCAGCAGTATTAGGGGTTTTAGATGCCAATGTAGTTTGGAACGAAGCCGAAGGAAACGAACTTGCTGATGGCAATCCGTATATAGGTCCAGATGCGGTACTAAAAGGTGTTTTTGAACGCGTAATAGGAGCTCATGAATATTTTAAACTGGCTGATATTCAACTACACGAAATGTCAAACAATCAAGTATTGGCAACCATGAGATATAAAGGAAAATTAAAGAAAAACGGAGCGATGATCGATGCACAAGCTGCACACTTCTGGACCCTTAAAGATGGAAAAGTAACTGCATTTCAGCAATATGTAGATACCAAGCAATTGAATGATGCAGCTAATAAATAATACTTTTTTTTAATTATGAAACTCAAACAATCACTACTAATAGCTCTTATTATAAGTGTCATTGCTGTTGTTGCTTGGGAAGCCTATTGGCGTTCTCAAGGATATTACCCAACTTTAAGCGATGAAAAAGCCTTATGGGCAAAAGAACGCGCTAAACTTGAAAATGCTTCCGAGAAGGATGTCGTTATCATTGGTTCTTCAAGAGCGTATTTCGATTTTCAGAAAGATGTCTGGGAAAAAGAAACGGGTGTTAGACCCATTCAATTGTCTTCAACAGGTTCTACCCCACTTCCTGCTTTTCACGATATTGTTGAAAATACCGACTTTAAAGGGACGTTGATTGTTGGGGTTACTCCGGGATTGGTGTTTTCGACTACCTATCCAATGGCTCCACCTTGGAATAGAATCCAATCGAAAGTAGATTATTATTTTGATATGACTTATGCGCAAAAAGCCAATTACTTTTTGTCGGTTCCGCTTCAGAAAAACTTAGTATTAATGTCGGCAGATGAAGAAGAATGGGCAGATGATATCGATTTAAAATCCTTATTAAGAAGAGTTGATTTAGGTAAAAGAACAGAAAGTCCTGTAATGCCACCATTTTATAATTTTGGTGAAGTTACTACTGACAGGAATATGTCCATGGCACCAAGAACCGTAACCGATACTGCCCATGCTAATTCGATTATTCGGGTTTGGAATTTCTTCGGAAAAGGAGCGCCACCACCAGATAAAAATGCAACCACCGAATATTTTATGAAAGATGCTAAAAAATTTATTGCTCGTGGTGGAAATTTAATTTTAGTGAGACCGCCTTCCAGTGGTGGAAACAGAATGGCAGAAAACATGTTTTTACCAAGAGAACGATTTTGGGATTCCTTAGTAGGTTTGGCAAAAGTTAAAAATTATCATTTTGAAGATTATTCGCAACTTAAAAATTTAACCTGTCCAGAAGAATCACATTTAAGCAAAGAAGACGCAGAATATTATACCAAAGAAATGGCGAATATTATGATCGAAGACCAAGCAATCACTAACCTTAAAACCAATTAATTATGTTATTTAATTCACTAAGTTTTATCGTATTTTTTGCAGTGGTATTGGTTTTTTATTATTCAAATTTCTTGAATTGGAAATCTAAAAAAGGACTGCTTTTATTAGCTAGTTATATATTTTACGGAATGTGGAATCCGCCATTGGTTATTCTACTTTGGATCTCCACGATGATCGACTGGACCGCAGGAAAAAGACTCGCCGTTGAAGAAAACCAACGCAAACGAAAAATGTGGTTGTACCTGAGTATGGCTGTCAACCTTGGGTTTTTAGGTTTCTTTAAATATGGAGATTTCCTGTTGGAAAACTTCACATTGATGATGAATTCTATGGGAGTAGCCTATGAAGCAAGACCGATGGATATTATACTTCCTATGGGGATTTCTTTCTATACGTTTCAGACGATGTCCTACACCATCGATATGTACAATAAGAAAATTGACAGAGCCAGAACCTTTTTAGATTTTGCTTTGTATGTTACGTTCTTTCCGCAGTTAGTTGCAGGACCAATTGTAAGAGCAAAAGATTTAATCACCCAGTTTTACGAGCCTAAAAAAGCAACCATCAAGCAGTTTATTTGGGGGATGTTTTTGTTGACATTGGGAATGTTTCAGAAAGTAGTTTTAGCAGATACACTTTTATCCAATACCGCAGACACCGTTTTTAAACCCGGACAAATTTTAAACTTTTGGGATGCTTGGAGTGGAACATTAGCCTTTTCGGGACAGATATTTTTTGATTTTGCTGGGTATTCTACTTGTGCGATAGGGATTGCTTTAATGTTAGGAATTATCTTACCAGACAACTTTAGATACCCGTATGCCTCTCTTGGATTTTCAGATTTATGGGATCGTTGGCATATCTCCTTATCTAGTTGGTTACGGGATTATTTATACATTCCTTTAGGAGGAAATCGTCACGGAATCACAAGAATGTACGCAGCCTTAATGATTACGATGTTATTGGGCGGATTGTGGCACGGTGCCGCTTGGACCTTTATGGTTTGGGGGGGATTGCACGGAACCTATTTGATTTTAGAAAAGCTTCAGAAGAAATACATTCCTTTTAAAATTACCGCTTGGAACGGAATGTTTTTAGCCTTTGTCACTTTTACCTGTGTGAATTTTACTTGGGTATTTTTTAGAGCCAGAGAATTTGATACGGCTTGGAATATGATACAATCCATGTTATTTCTAAATCCTGAAGGTATTATGGTTTTAGAAACCTTCGATATAGTAAAAGTAATGGTACTTACTGGGTTTTTATTTATCATCCATTGGTTCATGCGAAACACTTCGGTTAAAGAAGTTTCCACCAAAATATCACCTTTATTATTAAGTATTGTTTGGGCGGTTATGTTTTTCTTGATTGTAATATCTCAAGGAAGTGGTGAGCAATTTATTTATTTTCAATTTTAAAATTCCTACGAATCCCGATAGCTATCGGGAGGGTATCTTATGAAGAAAAATGTCTTTGCGAGAGCAACGAAGCAATCTTAATAAATTAAAACTATGATCAACTTATTCAGAAAAACGAGCAAAAAACTTGCAGACGGCCCTTGCTCCGCCAAGGCTTCGGATGGTGCGAAATCAATAAAATATGTATCTTTAAAAAATCACTAATCAATTTATATGAAACAAAAAGAAGAAGGTTTAAAAAGAGAAGTAGGAGTTTTTGGTTTATCTGCTAATATTGTAAACATCGTTGTGGGAGCAGGTATTTTTGTAATTCCTGCTATTGTTACTCAAAAAATGGGCTCTACCAGTATTGTTGCTTATTTAGTCTGTGGTGTTTTAATTGCACTAATTATGCTTTGTTTTGCAGAAATAGGAAGTAAAGTAACCAATACAGGAGGAAGTTTTGCTTATATAGAAGAAGCATTTGGCGAATATCCAGGTTTTATAGCTGCCATTGTAAGTGTTGCTGCTGGTGTCATGGCAGATGCTGCTATTGCCAATGCTCTGATAGATATTTTAGCCGCTTCATTTGAATTTTTTAATTTGGAAACAGTTAGAGTTTCCTTTTTTTTAGTTGTATTTTTTGGCTTAGGAGCCATTAACATTATTGGAGTAAAACAAGGTATCGGCTTGGTAAAAGTAATTACCTTACTTAAACTTACGCCGCTTTTTATACTTATCATATTCGGTTTTAAAGACATTGATATTCATAATTTATATTGGGAATCCACACCAACTATCAAGCAAATTGGAGAAACATGTTTGATTTTAATATTTGCATTTCAGGGAGCTGAATCGGGATTGGTTATTGGAGGTGAAATTAAAAATCCAAAAAAAACAGTACCGAAAGCTATTTTCTTAAGCATTTTATCAATTCTTATAATTTATATTTTAATTCAAACAGTTACCCAAGGTGTTATGGGAATTGAGTTAGCAAATTTTAAAGAAGCACCACTAGCAGCAACTGCCGAGGTAATTTTTGGCCCTATTGGTTATACCCTTCTTTTTATTGGCGCAGCAGTTTCTATGTTTGGATTTTTAACTGGCGAAATATTAAATGGCCCAAGAATTTTATTTGCTTCAGCAAGAGACAAAGTACTTCCTATAAAACCATTATAGCGTATTCATTCAAAATTTAAAACACCTTATATCGCCATATTAACCTATGTGAGTATCGGGTTTTTAATTGCAACATTTAGCGGCTTTGGACAATTGATTGAAATTGCAAGTGCCACGATACTTCTAATTTATTTAGGAGTTGTTTTTTCGGTCATAAAACTAAGGTTTAAACGTAAACCTGAAAAAGGTGAATTTAAAATCCCTGGTGGTTTTACCGTTCCTATTTTATCTGCTATTACGATTCTTTATATTATGTCTAATTTAGAGATGAACAAAAAAATTGGAATGATTCTTTTTATAGGAGTTATTTCCATGATATATATTGGCATTCAATATTTTAAAAGAAAAAACAATGATTAATTTCTTTAGAAAAAAGAGAAAGCTATTAGCAGACGACCCTTCCTCCGCCAAGGCTTCGGGTAGCGCGAAAGCATTAAAGTACACACGTTACGCCATCGGTGAAATTGTCTTGGTCGTGATTGGAATTTTAATTGCATTAAGCATCAACAATTGGAATGACCAACGAAAAGATATTGCTAAAGAGCAGCAAATTTTATTAAGCCTTCAAGAAGAGTTTAAACAAAACATTAAGGAGCTTAATTTTGACCATCAAATAAATTTGAGTTGTATAAAAGCGATAACAACACTTTTAAATTTTGATAAAAATGTAGATTTTGAAACTAGAACAATAGACAGTTTGTTGGGACAGACCTTTAATTTTGCCACTTTTGATCCTAGATTGGGGGTTATTAACGACATCAGTTCATCTGGAAATCTTGAGTTGATAAGAGATTCAAAATTACGATACAAATTGAATCAATGGACAGGCGAGTTAGATGATTACAAAGAGGATGTTATTATTAGAAGAGAATATTGGATTAATAATGCTTCATTAATAAATGTACATCTTCCTAAAAGAAATCAAGATGCCTCTATGGATAGAGAAGACTATTTAAGAGATATTTTAATTAAACCTATTCAGGTTCCAAAATCCAATTATGTTGCGTTTTTGTCGAATATTGAAATCGATGGGTTTTTGTTTGATTATTATATGAATCAATCCTTTGTAACCATAAATGAAGAAGCCATTATGGAATTTTTAAAAAGCACCTTACTATTAATTGAAAGTAATATTAATCATGATTAAATTATTTGACTTAAATATTATCAAAATAAAATGCTAGACGAATTAGAAACAGAAATTAATAAAGAACGAAACACAAAATAAATACTAATTTAAAACAACACATTATGGGGATTTTTTGGGACTTATTACAAGAAGATGAATTAGAAAAACAACAAAAACAAGCCAACAGTTTAGAGGATAGAATTGAAATTCTAGAAAGTGAACTTGCAAGCACCAAAGTACTACTTAGAAAAACCTTGGCTGCTCTTGAAACACATCTATCAAAAGATATTGATGGAGATGGAAAATTGGGTTAGGAGTTGATTATTAAACTATGATTAATTTCTTTAGAAAAAAGAGAAAGTTATTAGCAGACGAGAATAAATCACTAAAGTATGCACGTTATGCTATTGGTGAAATTATCCTTGTTGTAATTGGGATTTTGATAGCATTAAGCATCAATAATTGGAATGATCATAGGAAAAGCAAAAACTACGAACAAGAAATATTGTTTTTAATAGACCAAAACCTAAAGAGTGATTCCCTTGCATTAACAATTGAATTAAATAAAACAACAGAAGCCGTTTTATTAGTAGACCGTTTATTAGAGCAAGTTGCCTTAAAAAATTATAACGACAGTTTAAATATTTGGATGGGAAAAATTATCAACTTCGAACGCTTTAAATCGCAATCTAGTGCTTTTGAAGTATTAAAATCTAAGGGGATTGAAACCATTTCAGACAATGAACTTCAATTAGCTTTGATGTCTTATTATGACATAAGTTTATTTAGAGTGTATCAATCTCTTAACGACGTAGAGCAATCATTTAAAAGAGATTGGGCACCAGTAATCAAAGAAGATTTTTTAGATTTTAAATGGAGAGAGTATTGTCAACCCATCGATTCTAAAAATTTCTTTGAAAAACAATCTACAATTACACTTTTCAATTTATTTCAAGATAATAGAGGAGGTTCTGCACAAACAATACAATTAGCTTTAGATAAAATAACAGAGATAAGAAGTTTGATTAAAAAGCAATTAAAAAAATAATTCCAATAAAACTATGATCAACTTCTTCAGAAATAGACGTAAACAACTCGCCAAAGAAAATAAAGCGGCAAAATACACCCGCTATGCTATTGGCGAAATTATTCTAGTTGTTATAGGCATATTAATTGCTTTAAGTATTAATAATTGGAATAATAATCGAATTAAAGAAAACAATGCCGCTTCACTTTCAAACCGTTTGTTAATTGAAATTAATAAAAACAAAAAAGAACTCGATGTACAAATAATACGAATTTCAGAATTACAAACTGAAGCTAAATCCTTATTGATGCTATTCGGTCCAAATTACGAACAAATTAACTCTAGATTGTTAGACAGTTTAATTTATGGTGTTATATCAACTCCTCTTTATAATTCTAATTCTTCAACCTTAGATGAAGCCTTAAATACCGGACAGGTTTCAATTTTTCAATCCAATTACTTACGCGCCCTATTGTATGATATTCCTAAAAAAGTTCATAGTATTAATAATTATGAAGATGAAATGACCAGAGATATCGAATATAATTTAATGCCCTATTTATATAATAAAATATCTTTTAGACAAATGGATGAAGAGTTTTCGAATAAATTTGAAGTAAACGAAAGAAGTAACTTAAGCCACTTTGATAATAGAATGATTTTGTCTGATAGAAAATTTGAAAACATGGTCGATAACAAATACTTTTTATTGGAAACACTTTTGATAGGTTATAGTGATTTAAACGATGTTTATATAAAAACTATACAATTTTTTGAAACTGAAAATAAAAGATAAAACTATGATTAATATCTTCAGAAAAAAACGAAAAATCCTAGCAGACGACCATTCCTACGCCAAGGCTTCGGGTGGCGCGAAAGCATTTAAATATACCCGCTATGCCATTGGTGAAATTGTATTGGTCGTTATAGGAATTGTAATTGCCTTACAAATTAACAATTGGAATGAGCAACGAAAAAACGCCAACCAAGAATTAAAGCTATTGCAATCGTTTAAAATTGGGCTAGAAAAAGATTTGTCAGATATAGATCTTAATATTAGTGTTCACACAAGAGGTATAAATTCCGCCAATATGATTTTAAATTTATTAGATAGCGACCAACTCTATAACGATTCATTAGCAAAACATTTTAGTCGCGTTATGATGCCATCTTTTTTTGTAAACTCAACCAGTGCTTTTGAAACCCTCAAATCTAAAGGAATTGATCTAATAAAAAATGAAACGTTAAGAAAGCAATTAATAAATGTGTACGATGCTCAATATTCCTTTTTTCTAAAAGTAGAAAATCAATTTTCTGAAGAACAAAATCTTGGTTTAAGAAACGTATTCTCAACTCGATTTGAAGAAGCTTATAAATTTGATTTAGATAGCAGTGATTTATCAGGCGAATTGATACCTTTAAACTTTGAAAGTTTAAAAACCGATCAAGAATTTTTATATTATTTAAAAAGCATAAAAAACAGAACTATTGTATTTGTAAATTTTAACTACAAACTATTAAGAACTCACGTGGTAAAGCTTATTACTGCTATTGATAAAGAAATTAATAAAATTGAAAATCCCCAATAACTATGAGTAACTTTAACATTATCATGGTCATTGCCATTATCCTTTTCGCAAGATTAGGAGTGCGATTGGTGACTCGATATATAAAAATGAAAAAAGAAAACGAAGAAAAGAAAAACACTAAAAACTAACATTATGAAGCACTTACCTCTTATGATCATCCTGTTTTTAAACAGCATGCTTTTTGCACAAACCGAAAAAGAAATGGTCGAAAACACCGTTTCAAAAAACCAAATTGAAGGACATATTTATTTTCTAACAGACGATTTATTAAAAGGTCGTGAAACAGGGACTCACGAAAATAAAATTGCAGCTTCCTATTTAGCAAATACTCTACGAAGTTATGGTGTACAACCAAATCCTAAAACAGGAACCTATTATCAAGAGGTTATCCTTAAAAGAACGAGCCCTCCAAAAAACATTTCATTAAGTATTAATCATAAAGAATACAAAAACAAAGTAACCGTAAAAGCTGTTAAAACAGACTATATGGGAGAAGCAGTATTTTTAGGTTATGGAATGGAAGAAGATTATAAAGGAAAAAATGTCGCTGGAAAAGTAATAATCATTAACGGAGGAAGCACAGAGGGTCAATCAATCAGATTTGCTTATGGTTTAAAAGGAGAAAAAGAAAAAATTGCTTTAGAACATGGTGTTATCGGAATTATAGAGTTTATGAAAGCATCCGATAATATTTGGGAATTTATAGAACATAATTTTAATGGAGATCGTTTAGAAGTTGTTTCAAAAGACCAAGAATCTAAAAATGAAAGTAAAATACCCTATTTATGGATTCAAGATGAAGATGGAAGTCTTTCAACAGAAGTTGCTTCCATTAAAAAAATAAATACCACCTTAAAAATGGACGACCAATCAACAGAACCTGTTTTATCTCAAAATGTAATCGGTATCATTGAAGGAAGCGACCCAAAACTAAAAAACGAATATATTATCTACTCAGCACATTACGATCATGTAGGTATTGGAAAACCAGATAAAACAGGAGATTCTATTTATAACGGAGCAAGAGACAATGCAGTTGGGTCGACTACTGTTTTAAGTATGGCACAAAATTTAGCCAAATATCCAACCAAACGTTCTGCATTATTTATTCTTTTTACGGGTGAAGAAAAAGGCTTGCTCGGTAGTCAATTTTACGTAGAAAACCCTATACTTCCTTTAAACCAAATGGTCTATTGTTTTAATAGTGATAATGGCGGCTATAATGATACGAGTTTAGCAACATTATTTGGTTTATATAGAACTACGGTTTCACAACATATTATTGATGCAGTGGCAACATTTGGACTTACAGCCAATGATGACCCTACTCCAGAACAAGGCTTATTTGATAGAAGTGATAACGTAAATTTTGCCAAAAAAGGAATTCCAGCACCCACATTCTCATTGGGTTTCACCTCTTTTGATGGAGACGTAACCAAGTACTACCACCAAGCTAGTGATGAAGCAGAAAGCTTAGATTTTGATTATTTATTCAAATTCTTTAGAGGATATGTTCTTGCCGGTAGATTGATTGCCAACGACCCAATAACTCCTTTTTGGGTAGAAGGTGATAAATATGAAGAAGCAGGTAAAGAGTTGTATAAACAATAAAATTATTCCATAAAAAAGACCCTCTCCAACTAACCTAGAAGAGGGTCTTTACTTTCGGGGACAAAAAAATTGGGGTTAATTTTTTTCGAAAGTTAAAAAGTCAGTGCCTCCATTACCACCGCTCACATCTCTTAATTCTATTTTTGAACTACTTGTTGAAACAATTTCCCAATCATCAGATAAATCCTCAAAGTTATTAGGAGATAAAAAATGCACATTAAAATGGTGATCGTCACTACTTGAAGAGCTACTATTGGTAACCGACCAAGTTCCTGAAATGATATTATTTCCGTTTACAGCAACTAATGAACCATCACTATTAAAAGTAAAATTGTATCCAGAAAAATTACTGGTTTTATCTTGATCTGAATCATAAAAATAGGTGATTCGCCAAGTACCTGTTTGAGCTGTATTTTCAATTTGATCTGCTGTAGAGCTATTTCCACTAGAGCTATCATCAACATTATTATCATCGGATGTAGAACAACCAACTGTTGTAAATAATAATGTAATTACCGTTAATAAACTTAGTATCTTTTTCATAATTTGCCCGAGAAAGCAGGTGCTTTATTTTTAGTTAAACTTTTTAAACAAGTTGTTGGAGAAGCTGACAATGAAACATTATAATATCAGCTTCTTACCAAAAACTAAACCAACCAAATAAGAACTTTCTTTTTCATAGATTGTATAGTCAGTTATATTTTTTCAAAAATTAAGGTATCTGTTCCACCTCCACCTCCACTTACATCTTCTAGTTCTACTCTATCAACTAGAACATCCAGCACATCCCAATCGTCATTTAATTCATCAAAAGGAATTTGCACTCCAAAGTCAAGCACCAAGTTTAAATCACCTGTATTACCTGTAACATTCCAAGTTCCATTTAGTACATTAGCTCCATATGAAGCCGTAACGGTTCCATCGTTAAAAAACTCAAGGATATAGCCATTATAATTATTCGTTTCATTTATTCCATTATCTAAATAAAGCGCTACTAACCATTGTCCATCTAATAAAACTTGTTCTAAGTATGTATTGTCATTTTCACAAATAGTTGGTACTCGATCAAATGTAAGGTAATCAGTACCGCCTCCGCCGCCACTTATATCTTGCATTTCTATTTCATTCATACTAGCATTAAGTACCTCCCAATCGTCATTTAATTCATCAAAAGGAATATCAACTCCAAAATCTAAAACCAATTTTTCAACGTTATTATCCAAAATTACATCCCAAGTTCCATCTACTAAATTGATACCGTTGGAAGCAATTACAGAACCCGCTGGATTGAAGGTCAATTCGTATTCACAATAATTAGGAGTTTCATCATCATCACTAAAATAATATGCGATATACCAAGAATCAGTAATTAATAATTCTATTAATTGAGAATTGTTTCCTTCACAAATAGTTGGCTCACGATCAAAAGTTAATAAATCTGTCCCGCCATTTCCACCGCTTATATCTTGTAATTCAATTTCAGTAATACTTGCATTAAGTACATCCCAATCATCATTCAATTCATCAAAAGGAATATCATTTCCAAAATCCAGCACCACTTTTTCAACACTGCTATCTGTAATTACAGACCAGGTTCCATTTACCAAATTAGTGCCATTGGAAGCAAAAACAGTTGCATTTGAATTGAAAGTAAATTCATATTCACAAAAACCTGAAGTTTCATCTACATCATTAAAATAATAAGCTACATACCAAGAATCGGTAGTTAAAAATTCTATTAATTGAGAATTGTTCCCTTCACAAATAGTTGGTTCACGATCAAAAGTTAAATAATCTGTAGGATCGTTATTATCACTTTCATCAAACAATTCTATAATGTTTATTGTTGCATTTAACAGGTTCCAATCGTCATTTAATTCTTCAAAAGGAATTGTAGTTCCAAAATCAATAGCAACTTCTAAATGGTCATCATCTTCTTGTACAGCCCAACTTCCATTTACAGTATTTGTTCCATTATTTGCAATTACAGTTCCGTTGATATTAAAAGTAAACTCATATTCACAGAAATCTGAAGTGTAATCGACTTCCTCAAATAAATAGCTTACATACCAAGAATCGGTAGTTAAAAACTCTATTAATTCAGCTATGTTAATGTTTCCATCGTTTACACAACTATTTATTAAATTTTCTAATTCTTGATTTGAATTTACAGTAACTACTGTTCCGTTTTACGTTTCAACAGAAATCGGATAATCAATAGATATATAATCCGTTGAACTTAAATTTGAAAGAAAAAGAAACATTTCCTCATCGTTTTCAACCACAATGGTTGAGGTCTCTTCAGTTGCAGAATTATACACAAAAAAAGTAATTGGATATATAAAATCTAAACAATCAATTACAAGATCAACACCATCAGAACAATCTGCTGCATAGGTATTTAATTCTTCTTGACTATTTACAATAACTTCTATGTAATTAGGGAATACAATAGTTATGGGAAAATTAATTTCAATATCATTTGTAGATCCTCCAGAAGCAAGAATAAAATCTATCACCTCTTGATAATCTGCTTCATTTTCTATAATAAAATCGGTGTCTCCTACAGTTACTGCAAAAGGAAAAGCAATCGAAAAACAATCTGCACCGTCAATAAAATCGTCGTTATTACCATCGTTTAGCGATGTTCTAACCAATAAAAGAGTAAGTGGTGAATTATCGGTAAGTGTACCTTCTTGGGGTGTTTCGTCAATTAACACCACTTCTTCTTTTTGGCAAGAAGTAAATTGAAATACCACCAACAACATAAGTAAGGCTAATAATTTTGTAGTATTTTTCATTATTCTTTTCTGAATTTATTAATAAAACCGTTTATAACAAATATACCCTACTTTTATTTAAAAAAACTTTCTGCTTATATTTACAGACCAAATTAACCTCCATGGAAAACAAAGATTCTGTTTGTCAAGAACATATCTATTCTAAAATTTATACCGAACATTCTAAATCTATTTGGAACTTCATTTTTTTTAAATGCGGAAACCAAGATGAAGCGGACGATTTAGTGCAAGAAGCATTTATAAAACTTTGGCAAAATTGTGCGAAGGTTCCACAAGAAAAAGCAAAATCGTTTTTGTATACGGTTGTCAATAATACTTTTTTGAATGTAGTTGCTCATAAAAAAGTAATTCTGAAACATCAAAATCAATTTCAACATCATAACAACGACCAATCTCCACAATATATCATGGAGGAAAACGAATTTAAAGATAAACTTCAAAAAGCAATTGGCAATTTAACCGAAGCACAACGGACCGCATTTTTATTAAATAGAATTGAAGGAAAAAAATACCGAGAAATTGCAGTGATTTTAGAGATTTCAGTAAAGGCTGTAGAAAAAAGAATGAGCCTTGCATTAAAATCTTTGCGAAGCGAAATAGATAATATTTGAAATACTGTAGGCTATAGGCTTTATGCTGTAAGCAAATAAACATTTAAACAAATAAACAATAAAATAAAAAAAGTAGGGTAATAAACAATCAGACTGTTTTACCATAGAATGAACGAAAATTATGAAGAAAGATTACTTACTAGCCAAATGGCTTAATAATGACATAACAACCGAAGAACTGGAGCAGTTAAAGGCTTCTCCCGAGTATGCTTCGTATATAAAAATTGCAGAGACAACTTCTCAATTTAAAGTCCCTGAGTTTGATAAAGAGAAGAATTTTGATGCAATAAATCCTAAAAAGGATCGGCAACAAACTAAAGTTGTAAAATTAAACCCAATAAAAACAATTTTAAAAATTGCAGCTGTTTTTGCAGTTCTTTTTGCAGGATATTTTTATGTGAACAATTTAGAAACGAGTATCACTACTCAAATTGCTCAAAAGCAATCGTTTTTATTACCCGATGATTCTGAAGTAATATTAAATGCGAATTCAGAAATTAATTACCGAAAGAAAAAATGGGCAAGAAACAGAGAACTTACCTTAAATGGTGAGGCTTATTTTAAAGTAACTAAAGGCCAAAAATTTAGTATTAATACGGATGATGGTGTGGTAAGTGTTCTTGGCACTCAATTTAATGTCTATGTTAGAAATCATCAATTTTACGTAAAATGTTATGAAGGATTGGTGAGTGTTGCATTTAATGACACCTTAATAAAACTTCCCGCTGGCAAGAATATAAAAATTGAAAACGGAACTATTATAGCGCATAATAACCTAAATGTAAGTACTCCAAGTTGGATAAATAATGAGAGTAGCTTTGAAAATACAAGCCTACTTTCTGTAATAAAAGAATTAGAAATACAATACCCCATAAAAGTAACCACAAAAAATATTGATTTAAATCAGCGTTTTTCTGGGAGTTTCTCTCATAAAAACCTAAATTTAGCGTTGACATTAATTTGTGATCCGTTAAATCTTTCCTTTGAAATAAATGACGAGGAGAATGTTACTTTATATGCTAAAGAAAACCAATAAATATTTATTATTTATTCTTTTTTACATCCTTAGTTTCTATAATTTTTATGGGCAGACTGTTGCTGAAAAAAAAGCACTATCAACTTTATTAATTTCTACTGAAGAAAAGTTCAATGTCCGCTTCACCTATGCTACTGAAAATATTAAAAACGTTTATATAGAAGAACCTTCTGAAGCTTTTTCATTGGCTGAAATCTTAGACTATTTTAATAATAACACGACCTTACTATTCACTAAAGTCGATAATCGGTTTATAACAATTACTTCAAAATTTAGCACTTTTGAACGCTGTGGAATTGTAACTAACAGTATTACAGGTGCACCTTTAGAAGGGGCAACTGTACAAACAAGTAATTCTAATTTCTCAAGCATTACCAATAAAGAAGGATGGTTTGTGATTCCCGCAACTATTAAAGCGACTACTATAACTATTAGTTATATAGGGTTTAAAAAATTCGAATTTCCTATATCAAAATTAGAGACCGAAATCTGTTTAAAAATAACAATGCAACCTGTTATTGATAAACTCGATCAAGTTTTACTTAATTATTTCACTACGGGTATTGAGAAACAAGACAATGGATCAACGACAATTACCACTAAAAATTTCGGTTTACTCCCTGGACAAATTGATAATGATGTCTTACAAATAATTCAAGTAATTCCAGGGGTAGAAAGTGTAGATGAAACCGCAACAAACATTAACATTCGCGGTGGGTCTCATAATGAAAACCTCATTCTTTGGGACGATATAAAAATGTATCAAAACGGGCACTTTTTTGGGTTAATTTCTGCATTTAATCCCGATTTAACCCAAAAAGTAACCATTTATAAAAACGGAACTCCTGCAAGATTTGGCGAGGGTGTATCAGGGCTTATCGATATGAAATCTAAAAATACGCTAAGCAAAAAAATAACAGGAGGTGCAGGTTTTAATTTAATCAACGCCAATGCTTTTGTTAGTTTGCCTATTACTAAAAAACTAGGACTACAAATCTCTGGAAGAAAATCCATCAATCATATTTTTGAATCTTTGGTTTACTCTTCCTATGCCGACCGTATTTTTCAAGATACTGAAATTACAAATGCTCAAAACACTGGAAGTTCTACTACTATTTCAAGCAATGAAGATTTTAGTTTTTTCGATTTTAGTGCTAAATTATTGTGGGATATTTCTGAAAAAGATAAACTCCGAATTAATTTTTTAACCATGGAAAATGAACTGGATTTTACCGAAACTATTTCAGAAACTAATACATCAAAAACCAGTGTTTTAGAACAAAAATCAAATGTAGGAAGCTTTTCTTGGACAAGAAATTGGAGCGGTAAATTGGAGACGATTGCTTTTGCTTATGGAACTTCATATTTATTAAATTCAACCAATAAAGATATTCTTACAACTCAAGAAATCTTACAAGAAAATGAAGTTTTAGAAACTGGTATTAAACTGGATGCTTCCATTATATTTTAAAATAAAATTACCGTTCAAACAGGTTACCATTTTTCAGAAACAGGAATTGCCAATACGCAAGATGTAAATTTACCAAGATTCCGATTTTATGAAAAAAGAGTGTTACAATCGCATATTGTTTTCGGAAACTTTGAATATACACCTAATGATAATAATACCATTATCAACACCGGAGTTAGAGCGAATTATTTTCCGAAGTTAAATTCATTTTTAGTAGAACCAAGATTGAGTGTTCATCAAAAATTTGGTAACGGTTTTGCAATAGAAATATTAGGCGAATTTAAAAACCAAACCACCACCCAACGCATCGATTTTCAGAGCGATTTTTTAGGTATTGAAAAAAACCGTTGGGTATTGGCAAATGAAGACGGCATTCCTATTATTAAAAGTAAACAAGCTTCTGTTGGGCTGTTATACAACCAACATAATTGGTTTATAAACTTGGAAGGTTTTTATAAATATGTAGATGGAATTACCTCAGCCAATCAAGGGTTTCAAAATCAGTTTCAGTTTATAAAAACCACTGGAAACTACATCGTAAAAGGAGCCGAATTTACACTGAATAAAAAAATAAAATCTTTTAGCACTTGGTTGAGTTACATCTATTCAAAAAACGATTATGAATTTAAAGAATTAATCCCTTCAGAGTTTCCTAATAATATAGATATTCGTCATTCTTTTTCGTTGGCAGGAACTTATAATTTCAAAAACTTTAAAGCATCTTTAGGTCTTAATTGGCGAACTGGAAAACCTTATACTATTCCTATAAAAGGAAATGAAATTATTGAAATAGATTTAGAAGAAATCATTAATTACGACCTTCCAAATGCAGAACGACTCCCCGATTATTTTAGAGCCAACATTTCTGCTGAATATCGATGGAAAATTTCGGAAAGAGTGGAAACAAAATTCAATGTTGCTATTTTAAATTTACTGAATACCAAAAACATTTTAAATACCCGATACGCAATTACTTTAGACGAAAATGGCACCTCCGAAATAAGTAAAATTGATGAGATATCACTTGGTCTTACTCCTAATTTTTCGTTTCAGTTATTGTTTTAAACTCCTTTTTATCCCCTCTATGAATTCATAGATTTTTTACTCCTCATAGAATTCATATATACATATAATAAAATAAATAAATAATTTAGCCCCTGATAAGAAATACCCTTTTCTTGTTCCAAATCAAAAACCTATTTTTATAAAGTAAGTAACTTAACCTACAAGTGCTTGGAGTTTATTGATTAAATTATTTATTATGAAAAAATTATTGTTACTAGTAGGTCTTCTATTAATTAGTACTGCTGGATTTTCACAAATAGGAATTGGAAACACAAACCCAGACAGTTCTTCTTTATTAGACATAACAGCAACAGATAAAGGTGTTTTGGTACCAAGAGTTTCTTTAACAGATGTCACTAATATTGTAACACCTATAAATAATCCTACCGAAAGTTTACTGGTTTATAATACCAACAACTCGGTTACAGGAGGAAACGGAATTGGATTTTACTATTTTAACGGAACATCTTGGAAAAAAATTACTTCGACAGATGATATACCTTCTGTAAATTTAAAAGATATAGGTGTTGTTTCTGCTTTCCCTGGCGCTACATATCCAAACGATATGTTTTTACCTATAAGTGGTGGAACATTTAATGATGCAGATTATCCAGAGTTTGCTAATTTTATTTCAAATCTTGATTCCGATGTGGTTACTAACAATGGAAACGGCACTTTTACCTTAGCAAATTGGAATAATAATGGAATTTTTTTAAGAAGCACAGGTGGAAATGCTAGTAGTATTGGAGATTTACAACAAGATGCAACTGCTTTACCTAATACTAGTTTTTCAACTGCATCTGAATCTGTTGCAACAGATTCAGATGGAAATCACACACATAGTATTAGTACAAAACAAGATGATTGGAATGTAAGTGGTGGACCGATTTCTGGTGGTCCAAGTTTTGGCATAGACAATGGTACACTTGCACCACGTCTAGATACTGATTCTGCAGGAAATCATACTCATAATGTAACAATACCAGTATTAAATATAAATGGCGGCGACGCAGAAACAAGACCCATAAACAGATCCATAACTTGGGTTATAAAAGTAAAACCAAGTGCTTCATCTGTAAGTAATCTTACCATAAACAACATTACAGATATCGGTACTGATAACCAAAACATTACAGGTTCAGGATTAGTTGGCACTAATCTTACCATTGGTATTGAGAATGGATCTTCGCAAGTAATTAACTTAGCTTCGCTACAAGATGGAACTGGAACTGACGACCAAAATATTACAGGTTCTGGGTTATCTGGAACTAACCTTACTATTGGGATTGAAAATGGAGCTTCTCAAGTAATTGACCTTTCTTCATTACAAGGTAGCAACACGCTAGATCAAGCCTATGATGAAGGCGGTCCAGGTGCAGGTAGCACAATAAATGCTAACGATGGTGCGGTAACTATTGGAGGTCTAGATGGTTTGCTTGTAACAGGAATTTTTAATATTGGAGATACTGCAATATCAGGTGCCGGAATCCGGATGTTTTTTAACCCAAATAAAGTAGCTTTTAGAGCTGGTGGTATAAGTGGAAATCAATGGGATAACGCAAATATTGGTATTTATTCTAATGCTTTGGGGAGAAACACAAAAGCTTCTGGAGGATATTCTACTGCTTTAGGTTATTCTGCTACAGCCTCAGGAGTAAGATCCGTTTCTATTGGATATAATACGGTAGCTAATGGAACTAACTCTATTGCTATAGGAGCTTCCACAACTGCATCAGGAGATAATGCAACAGCTATGGGGACAAGTACGAGGGCTTCTTCTTATTCACAATTTACTATAGGACGCTTTAATACTCTTATCGGTTCTAATTCTTCTTCTTGGGATTTAAACGATCCATTGTTTGTTATTGGTAATGGATTTACTAATACTAACAGGGGTAATGCTCTTACCATTCTTAAAAGTGGTCTAATGAATATTAACGACGAATATAACATGCCTCTTACAGATGGTGCTCCAAACTATATCATGCAAACCAATGGCACAGGACAAGTCTCTTTTGTAGATCCTGCTACTATAGGTGACGGAACAGGAACCGATGATCAAAACTTAACAGGAGCAACACTTACTGGAACCTCCTTACAAATAGATATTGAAAACGGAAACTCAGCAACCGTTAATTTAGCTTCGCTACAAGATGGTACTGGAACTGATGACCAAAATATTGTAGGTTCTGGGTTATCTGGTACTAACCTTACCATTGGCATTGAAAACGGTTCTTCGCAAGTAATTAATTTATCTTCACTACAAGACGGTACTGGAACCGATGACCAAAATATTACAGGTTCTGGATTATCTGGAACTAACCTTACCATTGGCATTGAAAATGGTTCTTCTCAAGTAATTAATTTAGCTTCGCTACAAGACGGTACTGGAACTGATGACCAAAATATTGCAGGTTCTGGGTTATCTGGAACTAACCTTACCATTGGGATTGAAAATGGATCTTCACAAGTAATTAATTTAGCTTCGCTACAAGACGGTACTGGAACCGATGACCAAAACATTGCAGGTTCTGGGTTATCTGGCACTAACCTTACTATTGGGATTGAAAACGGTTCTTCTCAAGTAATTAACTTAGCTTCGCTACAAGATGGTACAGGAACTGACGATCAAGCTATAGACACTTTTAGCTTTGACTCGGCTTCTAATATTCTTACGTTAGAAGTAGAAAACGACGGGGTAGCTGCTCAAACAGTTAACCTTTCTTCGCTACAAGACGGAACTGGCACCGATGACCAAAACCTAACAGGGGCAACACTAACTGGAACATCATTACAAATAGATATTGAAAACGGGAACTCTACTACGGTAGATTTAGGTACACTTCAAGACGGCAACACCCAAAATACCTTAGACCAAGCCTATGATGAAGGTGGTGCTGGTTCTGGCAGAAGTATAACAGCAGACAGCGGAACAGTAGAGATTAATGGTAGTGGAGGGTTAAGTATTAATAGAGACACAAATGCAGCAGGTTCTGCTATTAATGTCAATCAATTAGCTACATCAACAGGTGATAAAGAAGCAATAAATACAACGTTAGAAACAGGAGCAACCACTCCGTTTGTCACAAAATTAAGCTATATGAAAGCTTCTACACTTAACCATTACGGGATACATGCTTTTACTGATGGTAGTAGAGTTGGAACCGAAGTTGCTCATTTTGAAATCAATTCAACTCCAACTTACACGAGTTCAATCTCAGGTGTAACTTCTACTGTAAGCTATAATAACATTATAAATTATGATAGTTATGGTTTTAAATCAGAAGTTAGTGGATCTGGTGAGTCCTCTAAATATGGTTATTATACATATATCCCTGTTTCTTCTGGCGGTGACCATTTCGGAGTCTATGCTAATATTCAAAAAAACAACAGCTATGCTGGTTACTTCATTGGTAGGTTGTCTTTAGGCAACACTACAACTAACAGATATTTAATGCCAGCAGCAGATGGCGCTGCAAATTTCATTATGCAAACCAATGGCTTGGGGCAAGTTTCATTTGTAGACCCATTAACAATAGCAGATGGGACGGGCTCCGATGACCAAAACATTACCGGATCTGGGCTCTCCGGAACCAATCTTACCATTGGTATTGAAAATGGAACTTCACAAGTAATTAACTTAGCTTCTCTACAAGACGGAACAGGTACAGACAATCAAAATATATCTGGTTCAGGAGTGGCAGGAACCAATCTTACTATTGGTATTGAAAACGGAGCTTCAGAAGTAATTAATTTATCATCTTTACAAGACGGTGTGGGCGCAACTAAAATAGACGAACTTACCGATGGAAAATCTGATGCTACTGGATCTACTGTGTTTTAGGAAACAATGCAGGAGCAGTTGATAATGGCACAGCCAATAATAATATTGGTATTGGCTTAAATAGTTTACTTGCTAACACAAGTGGTGGAAATAATATTGCCATTGGTGTAAATGCCTTAGATTCAAACATCAATGCCAACTATAATATAGCAATAGGTACCAATGCCTTGAATAGCACCACAAATAATGGTCAAAATTTGGCTTTAGGGTATTCTTCTATGGCATCTACCGTGGACGGAAACTCAAATGTTGCTTTAGGGCATGATGCTTTAACTGCTAATATAAATGGAGATAATAATGTAATTGTAGGTCACGGAGCTGGGATACTAAACAACGGTTCGGGCAATATTTTTATAGGAAAAGATGCTGGTTCTCAAGAAACTACAACAAGTAACAAACTATTTATCGATAATTCAAATACCGTTGCTCCTTTAATTTACGGTGATTTAGGTTCTAATGAAGTAGGCATCAACTGGAATTCTACAGTAGCCTTACCCAATACTTTATCTGTTAATGGGAACGCATCAAAAGCTTCTGCAGGAGCTTGGTTAGCAAATAGTGACCGAAGATTAAAAAAAGAAATTAAAACCATTAACGGGAAAACCGCTTTAGAAAAAATAAACCAATTACGAGGAGTCACCTACAAATGGAACGATGATAAAACTGGAATCGACAGACCTACAGAAATTCAATACGGTTTTATAGCTCAAGAACTAATGGAAATATTCCCTTCAAAAGTTTCTAAAGATAAATTGGGTTATTACCAAACTGCTTATGGTGATTATGATGCTTTATTTGTTCAAGCTATAAAAGAATTAACTTCAGAAATCACAATACTTTCAGAAAAAAACAAACAACAAAAACAAGAAATCGAAACTTTAAAAAAACAGTTAACAAGTTACAGTAATCTTGAAGCCAGATTATCTGTTTTAGAGAACCAAAACAGTTCAACAAAAGTTTCAGAAATTAGTTTAGCAGAAAAAAAATAAAGATTGTATCTTTTTTGCCATGAAAAACTTTCTAAAACCATTTTTATTAACTCTTCTAATTTTTCTTGTTGGGAACTCCAGTTCACTTTTATCGCAAGAAATACAAAAACCAAAAATTGATAGTATATTAAATTCATTAAAAGGAAAAGAATATTCAGGTAAAAAAATCAGTTACTGAGCAATAAACCACCTCATCACCAAAACCAAACCTGAAACTGCAAAACAATTATTTGAATATACCTTATCCAAAGACAGTAGCGATATTGCAAAATTAATTATCTACGATGAGTATAGTAAAAATCTTTCGTCAAGAGGAAAAACAGAGAAAGCAATAGAGATAAAACTCAAAGGCCTAGAACTTGCGAAAAAACTTAAGGACATTGGTTTAGAGGCTTTTTATAATGTCACTTTAGCAAATTCTTACACTTCCTTAAATAAATTAGATGTAGCTATAAAATATTTAAATATTGCCGAACCATTGGCTATGACAGACAAAGGAAGCGGTTACCTATGGTCTGTATATTATAACAGAGCTGATATTCTTAACATTTTAAAAAATTATAAAGATGCAAAAATTTATTATTTGAAAATGTGGGAGCAAGTTAAAGACTCTGAAAACACACCAAGAAAACGTTTTATTATTTATGTATTGGTAGATTTTTTTACTCAAATAAACGATCCTTTAGAACAATCTAAGTTTACCGAAATATTATCGCAGCATTATGTAGAAGCCTATCCAGATATGCCACCAGGACATATGCCAATTAAAGGCATCTTTCAAAAAAGATCCAATCCAGAAAACATTCCACAGTATAAAGAAGTAATTCAGATAAGTGATAGTCTTGGCAACATTAACTCCTTTCTTCATGCTTCGATGATTTTGGCAGATATTTATTCAAAAACGGGAGAAAACAAAAAAGCTATTCGCACACTTCAAAACGCAGAAAACAAGCTAAATACGTTACAAAAACCCAAACAATTAATGAGTATTTACTCACTTTTGGTTGAAAAAAACAAAGTAATAAATAATTATAAAAACGCTTTTGATTATAAAATACTTGAATCTAAATTACGAGACAGTATTACTTCAGAAAAGATGCAAAAAAACATTGCAGAATTGGAAGTGAAATTTGAAACCGAAAAGAAAGAACGCGAAATATTAGCCCAAAAAAGAACTATTGAAAAAAAGAACACCCAACGTAATTTGATGATTCTTGGTTTTATTGCCTTAGGAATCATTACCTTAATTACTATTTTATTTTTCAGAAATAAATTAAAATTTCAACATACTATTGCTTCACAAAAAGAGGCCATTCAACAACAAGAAATCACAGAACTCCAACAAAAAAATAAACTCTTAGCCCTAAATAGTATGATAGAAGGACAAGAAGCTGAACGTCTGCGTATAGCAAACGACTTACATGATAGTCTTGGTGGTTTATTAAGCACGGTTAAAGCTCATTTTTCAACCATTCAAAAAGGAATTGAGCAATTAGAGCAACTTAACATCACCAAAAAAACCAACGATTTAATAGATGAAGCTTGTATAGAAGTTAGGCGTATTTCACACAATATGATGCCGCATTCTTTGAGTATTTCTGGACTTCAAGGAGCAATTGAAGATTTGGGAGAACAACTAAACCAACAAGGTTTTCAAACTTCAGTTGAAATTAATAACCTTCCAAATCCCATTGAAGAAACCAAAAAAATTATGGTATATCGATTGGTTCAAGAAGTTATTTCAAATATTACCAAACATGCGGATGCAAAAAGTATTCTTATTCAGCTAATAGGTCATAAAAATGAACTAAATTTAATTATTGAAGACGACGGAAAAGGTTTTGATTACAATGAAGCAATTAAAAAAGATGGATTAGGACTTAAAAGCATCAACAGTCGTGTTGAATATCTTGATGGAAATATTGATTGGGATACCAAAATAGGAGAAGGCACTTCCATTACAATAAATATACCCGTATAATGATAAAAGTATTTATTATCGACGATCATAAAATGGTAATTGAAGGGATTCAGTTATTACTAAAAGGCCAAAAAAACATTCAGGTTGTGGGTACTGCTTTAAGTGGGAAAAAAGGAATAGACTTGCTTCAAAAAACAAGTTCAGATGTAGTTTTGTTAGACATTAATATGCCTGAATTAAATGGTATTGAAACCTGCAAACTATTACTTAAACAACAAGAAAACTTAAAAATTGTTGCTATTTCTATGCACAAAGAAAGTAGTTTAATAAAACTCATGCTTAGTAATGGAGCAAAAGGATATGTGCTTAAAAATGCTGGACAAGAAGAAGTTATTAAAGCAATTGAAACCGTTTATTCTGGAAAAATGTATCTGGATGAAACTGTAAACGAAATTGTTATAAATAGTGTGGTCAATACTTCAAAAAAAACCAATAGTCCCTTCCCTACACTTTCAAGGAGAGAAAAAGAAGTTTTACAATTAATATTAGAAGAATTTACTACCCAAGAAATATCCGATAAACTTAGTATTGGTTTTGGCACTGTTGAAACCCACCGCCGCAATATGATGGTAAAATTAGGAGCTAGAAATACCGCTGGCTTAGTTCGTATTGCATTGGAATACGAATTGCATAAATAAAATTACATCCGTTCTGGAACTTGAATTCCCAACAAACCAAAAGCCGTTTTAATTACGTCTGAAACTGCTTTAGATAATTGAATTCTAAATAGTTTCTCATCTTCTGAATCAGCTCCAAATATCGATATGTTTTGATAAAATGAATTAAATGCTTTTACCAATTCATACGTATAATTTGCAATTAATGCAGGACTGTAATTTGCTGCTGCTTGCTGAATGGTTTCAGGAAATAATTGCAATTGTTTTATCAATTCTTTTTCTTTTGCTTGAAGAAATACTTCACTGTCGCTCTGTATGACATCTTCATTCAAAGTTGCCTTGCGTAAAATAGACTGGATTCTCGCATAAGTATATTGGATAAAAGGACCTGTGTTTCCTTGAAAATCTACACTTTCTTCTGGATTAAAAAGAATTCGCTTTTTAGGATCTACTTTTAAGATATAATATTTTAAAGCACCCAATCCTATCATGTGATAAAGTTGTTCTTTTTCTTCTTCTGAGAAATCATCAATTTTACCTAATTCTTCACTTATCTTTTTGGCAGTAGCTGCCATATCTGCAATTAAATCATCTGCATCAACCACCGTACCTTCACGGCTTTTCATTTTTCCTGAAGGTAAATCTACCATTCCGTAACTTAAATGATATAAGTGTTCCGCCCAATTGTATCCTAATTTTTTTAGGATTAAAAACAGCACCTTAAAATGATAATCTTGTTCGTTACCCACGGTATAAATCATTCCTGTTACTTCAGGAAAATCTTTAGCTCTTTGTATCGCAGTACCAATATCTTGTGTCATATAAACTGCCGTTCCATCACTACGTAACACTAATTTTTCATCCAATCCTTCATCGGTCAAGTCGCACCAAACCGAACCATCTTCTTTTTTGAAAAACACTCCTTTTTTTAAGCCTTCCTCAATATTATCTTTTCCTAAAAGGTACGTATTACTTTCATAATATAACTGGTCAAAATCTACTCCTATTGAAGCGTAGGTAATATCAAAACCTGCATACACCCAACCGTTCATTTTTTTCCAAAGTGCTACGGTTTCTTCATCTCCTGCCTCCCATTTTAGTAGCATTTTTTGTGCTTTAACTAAAGATGGCGCTTGAGCTTTTGCTTCTTTTTCTGTAAGTCCTTCAGAAAGTAATTGAGCTATCTCTTTTTTATATTCTTGATCAAATTGTACATAATAATTACCAACCAATTTATCTCCTTTCAATCCTGTAGATGCTGGAGTTTCACCATTTCCGAAGCGTTTCCAAGCCAACATACTTTTACAAATATGAATTCCACGGTCATTTATAATCTGGGTTTTATAGGCTTTTTTACCGGAAGCTTTTATAATTTCAGCAACCGAATATCCTAGTAAAATATTTCGAACATGACCAAGGTGTAAAGGCTTGTTGGTATTTGGTGAAGAATATTCCACCATAATAGTTTCTTTATCTCCTGAAACTTTTCCGAAGTCTGAAAAATCTCCCACTTCATTAGAGAAGTTTAGAAAATAAGAATCGTTAATCACCAAATTCAGAAAACCTTTTACCACATTAAATTTGGTAATTTCTTCTACATTTTCAATCAAATAGTTTCCAATCGCCTCTCCAATTTGTACTGGATTTCCTCTTACCACTCTCAACATCGGAAAAACAACCACCGTAATATCACCTTCAAATTCCTTGCGAGTTGCTTGAAATTCTACAGTTTCTAAATCGGCTTGATATAAGCTTTTTATAGCTTTTTTAATTTGTATTTCTAATGTTTCCTGAAGGGTCATTTCTTAAAATTTTGAGTGCAAATATACGTTTTATATAAAGCTATTTCACAGAGATTCGCAGAGAAATCATAGAGTTACACAAAGTATGCTATACTCTAGGCAAGAAGACTTCAGCCATCATACATCTAGCAGAACCACCGCCTAAGGTTTCGATTATTGTTAAGTCTGAATGCAGAATCTTACTGCTTTTTTCAATAACAGTAATTTGGTCTTTGGTTAAACTTTGAAAAGCAGTAGTACTCATAACCATATAATTCACATCAAAAGCTCCTTTTACCTGTAACATATTACCTGCAAATTGGCGCATTTGACTTTCGGTGATTTTAAGAACCTCTTTTCTGTCTTGTGTTAAGTTTTGGATGATTTCTTTTTTATCGGATTTTCCGTCAATGGCATCCAAACAAATTACCGCAATGTTCTCTCCAAGTGTCATTAAAACATTGGTATGATAGATTGGTAATCGTTTTCCATCTACGGTTTGAAAAGCATTGAAAATTACAGGTGTATATTCAAAATCCTCACAAAATTCAATGACTAAATCTTCATCGGTTCTAGTTGATAAAGCAGTATATACTTTTCTATTCACTCTGTCTAACACCATACTTCCGGTGCCTTCTAAATAGATTTCTTCTTCTTCGGCAGAGGAATAATCAATTAAATTTTCGATATTAAAACCTTCTTCCTCTAATCTAAGTAAAACATTTTCTCTTCGTTCTCTTCTTCGATTTTCGGCAAACATTGGGTATAGTGCAACATTACCATTTTGATGAAAACTCACCCAATTATTTGGGAATATTGAATCGGGAGTATCATACTCTAATTTATCATTTTCAACGATTACTTTTATTCCAACTAATCTGAGTTTTTCAACTAAAGTGTCAAATTTTTTTTGGGCTATTTTGGTAATTTTAGTTTCGTCAATGTCTAAATTTTTCTGAAAATAATTATTTACTATAGTTTGCTCATTCTTTTTAAAAGCAACTGGACGTATCATTAAAATAGTGTTGGTAATTTGTTTCATCTAAAATAGTATTGTGATGTAAAAATAGGAGTTTTAATTTTAATTGTTTTTTAAATACAGTAAGAAAATCAAGAACAAAAAAAATCCTCCTTTTCAGACATTAGAAAAGGAGGATTTTGTTTTAGAAATTATTAATCTATTCTATTAATTATTCACAATTAATTGTTTAGTAGTTTTCCCTTGTTCTCCTTTAATAACGAGCATATAGGTAGCATTCGCTAGTGTAGAAACATCGATTGAAGTTTCTGTTCCCATATTGGTTAAATCTACT
>JAJRQR010000137.1 GCA_024280145.1 Bacteroidota bacterium | reverse complement strand
GAGCATCACTCGAAACCCAAGTACTTACTTTTCCGTTGTCATCATTAATGATTTCATAAGTATAGCCACTTGAAGCCTTTGATCTACCATGTAAATTGTGTTGATTTTTGGTGCCAATACTAATCGAATCGGTTTTTTTATCATACGAAATTGTAAACTCACTAATGCTATCATCTTCCTCAACATTATAACTTGCATTCGAATTTTCAGATTTCATTTTTACTTTAATCGCTTTGATTTTTCCAGCACTGTTTCGTTTAATTCCGGTAAATTTTAACGAAACTCCATAATTATCGTTAAATAGTTTTTTTAGATTTTCAAGCTCCGCATCACTGGAATTTTTGTTGATGGAAACCGTGATGTTAGTATCAAAGTTCTTTTTTTCTGAAACAACTGCACTTTTAGAATTACTGTTTTTAGTGGAATTTAGAACTCCTTTTTTTTCTGAAACTTTTGGAATAGTAACTATCTCATTTTCTGTTGAAGGAATTTCAGGAGAAAAACTAGAAGTAGATTCCGCTGTTGCATAATCGTTGTATTTAACCACTTCTTCTACATTAAAACTCCATAAGAAGAGTCCAAGAAAAGGCAAGATTAATAATAATTTCCATTGGTTTTTTGATGCTGATTGGTTTTTGTGTAACATAATAATTCGTTTTTTGATTAATGATTGATAAAAATTATTTGCCAATATTGGCTGTGTAGCTGTTGATGAAACAGCTTTTAATAAAGTTAATTGGTATTGAGTTTTTGATGGAATGCGTTGTATCGTTTCACTGTCTGCGATAAACTCTAAATTTTCCTCGATGCTCTTTTTATAAAGCCAGGCAAAGGGATTCATCCATTGTACAATTAATAATATATTAGATAAAATAATGTCGACGGAATGCAATTGTGAAGCATGAGATTGTTCGTGCTTTAAAATCATTTCTAACTCTGTTTCCGAATGTTTTTCAGGATTATAAACGATGTATTTAAAAAATGAAAAAGGACTAATATCTTCGTTTACCTTAATGTAATGATAACCATCCTTTTTTGTAGAAGTATATTTCTGAATGATTTTATTAAGTGAGAACAATTGAAAAATAAACCGAAAGCTCATAAAAAGGATTCCTATAAAATATAGGGTGATCAATAATTTCCCCCAATTAAATGAAACCTGTTGTATGACTTCATAAGAATTTCCGGTTATTAAGTTATTATTTTGAAGTGAACTAATTACAGGAGCATCAACGTAAATAGTTTTTGTAAAAATCACCAAGGGAAGCAGGAGGGAAGTTATAATTCCTCCTATTAAATAATGTCTATTGCTGGTAAAAAAAGTATCCTTTTGCAAAACGATTAAATAAACGAAATAAAATAAAGTAAGGATTACTGCCGATTTTAAAAGGTATATAAAAGGTTCCATATTATTTTTTGTTTTCGATTAAATCTAAAATTTCTCTCAACTCTTTGGCGCTAATTTTTTCTTCTTTAGCAAAAAAGGAAACCATATTTTTATAGCTATTATTAAAAAAACGCTGAGTTGCCATTGTCATAAATTGCTTGCTATAGGCTTCTTTGGTGATAATAGGGAAATACTGATGCGTTTTTCCGAAGGCTTGATGCGAAACATAACCTTTATCTTCTAAGTTTCTGACAATGGTCGAAACCGTATTATAATGATTGCCTTCAGGAAGTTTCGCTACAATTTCTTTTACAAAACATTTGTCAAGTTCCCAAAGAGCTTGCATTACATCCTCTTCTTTATTGGTTATTTTTTCCATTGATTTTAAAAATGATTTACATTTAAATAATTACTTCTACAAACGTATAACTATAAAAATAGTTATACAACTATATTTGTAGTAATTTAACTAAAAAGGTAGTTTTCGTTAATAAAATGTGAAAATTCAAAATAACTAAACGATGTGAAAATAAAGTCTAAAACTGTATCTTCGCAACCTAATAATTAATAGTAAATGGATATAGTTTACATCCTTTCTGGTTTGGCATTGTTGGTTATAGGAGGCGAGTTTCTAATTCGTTCTTCGGTTGCTATTTCTTTAAAATTTCATTTGTCAAAAATGATTATAGGTTTAACGGTGGTTTCATTTGCAACTTCGGCACCAGAACTTTTTGTAAGTGTAAAAGCTGCATTAGATGGCTATCCATATATTGCATTAGGAAATGTAATTGGCTCTAACATCGCAAATATTGGATTGGTACTTGGAATTACAGCAGTTATTTCACCACTTTTCTTAGATAGAGATTTTTATAAATTCAACTGGCCAGTTTTAATGTTGCTTTCTATTGGACTTTATTTTTTCTTAAAGTTTGGTAACGATATTAGTAGAATTGAAGGAATTGGTTTACTGACAATATTGGCAATTTACCTTTGGATATTAATTAGAAAAGCTACAAAAAACCGAAGAATATTAAAATCTGATAACTCGATTTCTATTTCAGAATCTGTTGCTTCAAACTTTAAAATAGTTATTTGGCTATTAATAGGGGGAGGTTCTTTGTATTGGGGAAGTGGATTGTTGGTAAGAGGAGCGGTAAGTGTTGCAGAATATTTTGAAGTAAGTAATCGAGTAATTGCCGTAACAATGATTGCCGTTGGGACAAGTGTTCCGGAATTAGCAGCCTCTGTAATGGCGGCTTTAAAAGATGAAAAAGCATTATTGATTGGTAATATCATAGGTTCTAATATATTTAACATTGCTTCAGTAATTGGTATTACTGCGTTTATACACCCAATAAGTGTTTTAAATTCTGGAATGTCCTTAATATTATCCGATGTACTTTGGATGATCGGTTTTGCAGCAATAATTCTGCCATTAGCATTGCTTCCCAAACGGTTTGTGTTAACTCGATATAAAGGAATGATTTTAGTTGTTGCTTATTCTGTTTTTATGGGGATGATTTTCTTAAATTACAATTAATTCCAGTTTATCAACTAAAAAATAGGGGGTGTTGATAAAAATAGACATTTATTTTGAAATAATACTAAAAAAAATAGGGGGTCAATAGTAAAATAAGTTATTTTTGCACTTTGTTAATGTGTAATTTTAATTTTTAACTATGTCAACGCTACGATTTCAAGCCATTAAAGAAACTTTAAACCGACCTACAGTACCTGTAGATGAGTCACAAAGACGTTCAGCAATATTTGGACAAAACGTTTTTAATGAGGCTTCTATGCGACAGTATCTTACCAAAGAACCTTATAATAGCGTCATTGATGCGGTAGAACACGGTACAAAAATAGACCGTAGAATAGCCGATCAGATTTCATTAGGAATGAAAGAATGGGCACTCTCAAAAGGAGCCACTCATTATACACATTGGTTTCAGCCATTAACAGGTTCTACTGCCGAAAAGCACGATGCTTTTTTTGAAACAACAGACGATGGACAAGCAATCGAAAAATTTGGTGGCGGACAATTAGTTCAGCAAGAGCCAGATGCTTCTAGTTTTCCAAATGGAGGAATTAGAAACACTTTTGAAGCAAGAGGTTACACGGCTTGGGATCCAACATCACCCGCTTTTATTTACGGAACTACACTTTGTATTCCTACCGTATTTGTTTCCTATACAGGAGAGGCTTTAGATAATAAAACACCTTTATTACGATCCTTGCAAGTCTTGGACAATGCGGCAACTTCCGTAGCAAAATATTTCGATAAAAATGTGACTAAAACCATTGCTACTCTTGGTTGGGAACAAGAATATTTTTTAATAGACAAGGCCTTAGCAATGTCAAGACCCGATATTTTATTAACGGGGAGAACCCTATTAGGACACGCTTCAGCAAAAGGACAGCAATTAGACGATCATTACTTTGGGTCTATTCCTTCAAGAGCATTAGATTATATGCGTGATTTGGAAACCGAATGTATGTTGTTGGGAATTCCTGTAAAAACGCGTCATAATGAGGTGGCACCCAATCAGTTTGAACTAGCACCTATTTTTGAAGAAGCTAATTTAGCGGTCGATCATAATTCCCTATTAATGGATATTATGGCAAAAGTTGCAGACAGACATCAATTTAAAGTGCTGTTTCACGAAAAACCTTTTAAAGGAATTAATGGAAGTGGAAAACATAACAACTGGTCATTAAGTACCAATACTGGAGTTAATCTATTAAGCCCTGGAAAAACTCCGAAGCGAAACCTTCAGTTTTTAACCTTCTTTATCAATACCATTAAAGCGGTAAATGAATACGAAGAGTTATTGCGTTCGGCAATTGCAAGTGCGAATAACGACCATCGTTTGGGAGCAAATGAAGCTCCTCCAGCGATTATTTCAGTGTTTATTGGTTCGCAACTTACCAAGGCTTTAGATGAATTGGAAAAAGTAACCAATGGAAAATTATCTCCTGAAGAAAAAACAGAATTGAAGTTGAATGTAGTTGGGAAAATTCCAGAGATATTATTAGACAATACCGATAGAAATAGAACTTCACCCTTTGCTTTTACAGGAAATAAATTTGAATTTAGAGCTGTGGGTTCTACGGCAAATTGTGCTACGCCAATGACGGTATTAAATTCTATTGTTGCAAAACAATTAATCGAATTTAAGAAAAGTGTTGATGCTCTTGTAGAATCTAAGAAAATGAAGAAGGACGATGCAATTTTCAATGTATTGAGAGAATATGTGAAGGATTCGAAACGCATCCGTTTTGAAGGAGACGGCTATGGAGAAGCTTGGGAAAAAGAAGCAAAAAAACGGGGGCTTAGTAATAATAAAAATACACCTGAAGCATTAAAAGCAAAGATTTCTAAAAAAACGATTGCTTTATACGAAGACCTTAATATAATGAATAAGGTAGAAATTGAAGCACGCTACGAAATTAAAGTAGAAGAATATGCAATGCGAATTCAAATAGAAGGTAGAGTATTAGGTGATATTGCAAGAAATCATATAATCCCAACAGCCATTAAATATCAAAATATTTTAATTAAAAACGTTCAAGGATTAAAAGATATATACGGAAATGACTATAAGAAGTTATCCAAAGAACAAATGAAGCTTATTGAAAAGATTTCAGAACATATTGAAAAAATAAATTTAGGAATTACTGAAATGATTGATGAGCGGAAAAAGGCAAATAAGATTAATTCTTCAGAAAAACTTGCTACTGCTTATTGTGAAAAGGTTAAACCTTATTTTGATATTATTAGGTATCATTGTGATAAATTAGAGTTATTGGTGGATGATGAATTATGGCCCTTAACTAAATATCGTGAAATACTAATCATTAAATAACTTTAACATAACTTTAACATATTTATAAAGAAATCGTTTAACGGTAGTTGAGCGATTTTTTTTGTAGCTACAACCCCTCTTAGAAGTATCTTTAACACGTATATTCTTACAATTTTGCGACTATTAATTGAAGGTTTATCCTACTTATAGGATATGTCAACTTTATGATTTACATTTGGGGTATCCTTACAATTAACTATAAAAATTGTAAAACAAAATTCACAGTTATTGATCTAGCCTTATTGTGAAAACAAAAGTGAGAATAATCACTTTTTATTTAAAATTATCCCCACGTATTAAAATTAAGAGTTATCCCCACGTATTAAATTGAACTTGCTTGTAATTAGACGAATTGTCTTTAGTAAGTGTTAAAATCTGAATATTATATTTTTAATATTATAACTATAAATCAATTATTAACTAAAACAATTTAATTATGAAAAAAGTAGTTTTAAGCGCAATGGCGCTAATGTTTGCAGCCGTGGGATTTTCCCAGGTAACAGATTCTAATGGTAATGCCTCGCCTGTAGCAACAACAGTGCCAATTCTTACTGGGGCCGCCGCAACAGCTAATTCTGGATTATCCATACAAAATGGGAATGACAATAAAGTTCGCGTGCGTCAAGCTGGAACAAACCAATCGGTTTACACAAATCAGGACAATGGTGCTGGAATAATAGGGGCGAACCAAGCTTTTGTTAGACAAACTGGAGCAGTATCTGGAGCAAGTGGCGTTGGGAACCGTACAGATGTATTCCAATCAGGAGATGTTAACAGTTCCATGACAATTCAAGAGGGAGATTATAATGATGCTATAACTCGCCAAGGTCAGAAAGACCCTGCAATTCTAAGTTCTGGTAACAAAGCTTTAATTCGTCAAGGGACAGCTCAACAAGCAGAAGGTAATTTTGCTGCCATCGACCAAGACGGAATTGACAACCAAGCTCGAACGAAACAAACCTATGACAATAGTGATGCTTGGACGCAACAGACTGGTACTGAAAACAAGTCTTTGATTCTTCAAAATGCAGGTCCTAATGGAACTGATGGTCATTATGCGATGAACGAACAAGAAGGAGAACGCAATGAGTCTTATATTACACAACAAGGAAATGGTGCTCGTAACTCAGCTCGTGCTCTTCAAGTAGGTAATGATAACCAAGCGAATCAAATGCAAACTGCAACTGCTGCTGCTGGTGGATCAGGAAATGATGCTGGTATTGTACAAGGGGCAACTTCTAGTGTTAGAAGAAATGCTGTAGCGCCAGAGGCAACGACTCAGTGGATAGCAGTTCGTGATAATGTTGATTTAGCAGCTAACACTATTTATTATGTTCCACCTACCGAAGGCAACAAAGCTAAACAAACCCAAGTGGGAGCAGGTAACAGTGCTGGTATTTATCAATTAGGTGGGAGTATAGACTTTAGTAACTATGCAGAACAAGAGCAAAATGGTGATGATAACAATGCTGGTATGGTTCAGGGTCACTATTATAATGGTGAGACATCAAACTATGGGAAGCAAGATCAAGATGGTAATGGTAATACAGCTGGTTTAGTGCAGACAGGTTCTGGAAATAAGTCACTTCAAAATCAGGTTGGTAACGATAATACTTCTTTAGCTTTTAAACAAGGAAAAAATCACAAATTAAATACACACCAATTTGGTAATGATAACGTTGCTTTTGCTACACAAAGTGGTTTAGGCAATAGAGCTTTAATAGTTCAGTATAATGGTCAAAGTTATTCTGTAGAGCAAAATAAAGGCGCAGCTTATAACGATTTCACAGGTGGAGGAAATCAAGCAGATATTCTTCAAATGGGTCCAAATGGTAATTTTGATACTGGAGCTATTGATTGTTATTTCGAAGATCCAATGAATTTAGACCAGAACTATAATGTTCCAGGACTTGATTTAGGGGATATTTGTCCAGATTGTTAAGCCTCTTAATTAAAGGTTATATTAATAAAGGGGGCTATGTTATATGCCCCCTTGTTTTATTATTAATTATATTGAGTTATGAAGAAGATAAAAATAATACTGTTTCTTAGTTTAATGTTTATTGTGGGCGTTCAGAAAAGTTATGGACAAACCTATAACGAAGAAGAAACAAACACAGAAACTATCAAAAATAACGAAGAACTAAAGAGAAGTATTTTCGCAAACTTTGGTATTGGCACTAGTGTTAACCCGAGAAATTATCAAATTTCAGGAAATTCACTTTTTTTAACACAAATTGGAGAATATAACATTTCTTCAATAATTACCGAAACAAATGCTAGCGAAATTAACATAAATCAAAATGGAGATGTTAATAAGGTAGATATTAATTATGTTGCAAATACTGCTATTGCTAATTTAACCCAAAACGGTGATAATAATAGAATCAGTGATTTTGTAAGAGATAGAAATGCTGATATCTCTTTAGATTTAACACAAAATGGAGATGGATTAATATTTGTTAGAAAAGGAGTTAATTCACTTACTAAATCTTTAAAGTTTAGACAAACTGAGGCATCACCCATATTAATTATAAAAAGTTATTATTAAAACAGT
>JAJRQR010000136.1 GCA_024280145.1 Bacteroidota bacterium | reverse complement strand
TTGGTTTTATAGCCATACATAAAAATTGCCAGAATAAGTGAGACTATTCCAGCAATGATAATATAAAGTAGTGTTTGTGATGACATATTTTTATTGACTTATGACAATATTTCGACATAAGACTTATGACGTGTTAAACTATTATAGAAATGTTTAAGTAAGCATCCCTCCGTCAACATTTAATACTTGTCCTGTGATATATGAAGACATATCGCTTCCTAAAAACACACAGGTATTTGCAATTTCTTCTGGCGTTCCTCCTCTTTTTAAAGGAATTGCCTCATAATATAGTTTGATAGTATCTTCTCCTAGCTTTTCGGTCATTTCAGTAACGATAAATCCTGGTGCAATTGCATTAGATCTAATGTTTCTTGATCCCAGCTCGATTGCCATCGACTTAGTAAAGCCAATAATTCCAGCTTTTGAAGCGGCATAATTACTTTGTCCAGCATTTCCTTTTACTCCAATAACAGAGCTCATATTAATAATAGAACCTTTACGCTGTTTTAACATCGTGCGTTGAACTGCTTTGGTCATATTAAAAACAGATTTCAAATTTACTTGAATTACGCGATCGAAATCTTCTTCGGTCATTCGCATTAACAAGTTGTCTTTTGTAATTCCTGCGTTATTAATTAAAATATCTATAGAGCCAAATTCCTCAACAACAGTAGTAGCTAAAGCTTGTGCTTCTTCAAAATTAGCAGCATCACTTTTATAACATTTTACTTTTAGCCCTTCTTTTGAAACATCGGCAGCAATTGCTTTAGCAGCTTCTTCAGATGAGCTGTAAGTAAAAGCAACATTGGCACCGTGTTTTGCAAATACCTCAACAATGGCTTTTCCAATTCCTCGACTACCACCTGTGATAATTGCTGTTTTTCCTTCTAGTAAGTTCATTTTTACGTGTTTTTTCTGAATGATTTCAAATATACCAAACAAAAATATATTCTTCATAAAAAAAGCCTTGTTAAATTATACAAGGCTTTTAATTTTATAATAGATTTATGATTATCCTAAAATCTCTTTTACTTTTTTACCTATTTCAGCTGTAGAATCAACTACGTGAATTCCGTGAGCACTCAATATTTTCTTTTTAGCTTGTGCAGTATCATCACTTCCTCCAACAATAGCACCTGCGTGTCCCATTGTTCTTCCTGCTGGTGCAGTTTCACCTGCAATAAAGCTAATAATTGGTTTATTACTTCCGCTTGCTTTGTACCATTCTGCTGCTTTAGCTTCCAGGTTTCCTCCAATTTCACCAATCATAACCACACAGTTAGTTTCTGGATCGTTGATTAACATTTCTACGGCATCTTTTGTAGTAGTTCCAATAATTGGATCTCCACCAATTCCAATGGCTGTTGAAATTCCGTAACCTTGTTTTACTACTTGATCGGCAGCTTCATAAGTAAGTGTTCCTGATTTTGAAACAACTCCTACGTTTCCTTTTTTGAAAACAAAACCTGGCATAATTCCAACTTTCGCTTCACCTGGAGTAATTACCCCTGGACAGTTAGGGCCTACTAAACGGCAATCTAAGTCTTTAATATAATCGGCCACTTTAATCATATCTGCTACTGGAATTCCTTCCGTAATACAAATAATTACTTTTATTCCTGCTTCGGCAGATTCCATAATTGCATCGGCAGCAAATGCTGGTGGGACAAAAATAATAGAGGTATCAGCTCCTACTTCTTTAACAGCATCGGCAACGGTATTAAAAACAGGCTTATCTAAGTGAGTTTGACCACCTTTACCTGGAGTTACACCACCAACAATATTGGTTCCGTAATCGATCATTTGACCTGCGTGAAAAGTTCCCTCTCCACCAGTAAATCCTTGTACAATTATTTTTGAATCTTTATTTACTAAAACACTCATTTTATATGAATTTTTGTTTGATTTTTTCTAGATGCAAATATACCTTTTTTAAGAAGATATTTACTGAAGTTTATACTTTAACTTGATGATAGGATTCATTGGTGTCATCCATTTCAGAAACTGGTTGACTAACCAAATGACCACGGTACATTTTATTATCTTTTATTTCCCAAATACCAATAAAATGAGAGATTCCTAATTCTTCATCAGGATTTTCGATAGTAGTTATATAATATTTATAACGTATGGTTACAAAATTCTCATCTGCTAATAAATGACTAATTTCTATCCGAAGATCGTGATAGGTATTTCTTATTTCAGTAAAGAAAGCTACTAAATCATCGTAATGCATTATGGTAAGTCCATCAACACTATTCCAAATTAATTCTAAGTCATTATGAAAATAATTTTCAAATACGGTTTCATCATTTAAAACATCTGCTTGATGAAATTCTTTTACTACTTGTTTTGGGGAGGAACTCATTTAATTTTATTTAATTTATCTAATACTTCTGGTATTAACCGTATTGCTGCAATTTCTTTGTATTTTTTTCTGAAATCATCTGCAGGAATACCAAAATATGATTTATGACCTACTAATGATTTACTAACACCACTTTTTGCCGAAATAACAGCTTTTTCACCAATAGTTATTCCGCTTGTAATACCTGCTTGTCCCCAAATGGTAACAAAATCTTCAATGATTACACAGCCAGAAATACCTACTTGTGAAGCTATTAAACAACGTCTTCCGATAACAGTATCGTGACCGACATGAACTTGATTGTCTATTTTTGTGCCTTCGCAAATTCTAGTAGAAGCAGAAACTCCTTTATCAATCGTGCAAAGTGCACCTAAATCTACATTGTCTTCGATGACTACATTTCCACCACTAATTAATTTATCAAACTTTTCTGGGCGATTTTTATAATAAAAAGCATCAGCTCCTAAAATGGTTCCACTGTGGATAATTACATTATTTCCAATTACGGTATTGTCATAAATTGAAACATTGGCATGAATCAAGCAATCGTCTCCGATTTTCACATTATTTCCAATAAAAACATTGGGTTGAATAACTGTATTTTCTCCTATAACCGCAGTTTCAGCAATTGCTGCTGAAGCAGAAATAAAAGGATTAAAATGATTGGTTAATTTGTTAAAATCACTGAATGGATCATCTGATACTAACAACGCTTTCCCTTCAGGGCAATCCACTGTTTTATTAATCAAAACAATAGTTGCATCAGATTCTAATGCTTTATTGTAATATTTAGGATGATCTACAAATACTATATCTCCTGCCTCTACTACGTGAATTTCATTCATTCCTAAAACAGAAAATTCAGCATTACCAATATAATCGCAGTTTAAAATTCTTGCGATATCTTCCAAAGTTTGAGGAGTTGAAAATTTCATTTTATAGTGTTTTTAAAACTAAGTAATTATGATTTAATGCGTTCTTGGTATTGACCTTTGTCGGTATCTATTCTAATTTTATCGCCTTCATTAATAAAAAGAGGCACATTGATTTTTGCTCCTGTCTCAACAATAGCAGGCTTTGTAGCATTTGTAGCTGTATTCCCTTTAACACCAGGTTCTGTAGAAGTTACTTCTAAAATAACGTGTGCTGGTAAATCTACTGAAAGAGGAGAATCGTCTTCTGTATTAATCTGAATAGTTACAAGTTCGCCTTCTTTCATTAAATCTGAATTGTCCAAAAAATCTTTTTCCATTTGAATTTGTGAATAATCAGCATTATTCATAAAATGATAAGTATCTCCATCATTATATAAAAACTGAAATTTATGAGTTTCTACCCTAACTTCATCAATTTTATGTCCAGCTGAAAAAGTGTTATCAATTACTTTTCCTGTAGTTACACTTTTTAATTTGGTTCTTACAAACGCAGGACCTTTACCAGGTTTTACATGTTGAAAATCAATAATTTTAAATATATCATGATTGTATTTTATACACAATCCTTTTCTAATATCTGAAGTACTTGCCATAATTATTTTGTTGTTATTTTATTAATTTGAAAAATATCCTTTCATAATTCCTCTTTTAGAATTTTTTATAAACTGAAGGATTTCATCACGCTCTGTTGTTGCTTCCATATCTGCTTCAATTAGCCGAACAGCTTGTGAATTATTATAGTTTTTTTGATATAATATTCTATAGATACTTTGTATTTCACGTATTTTTTCTGAAGTATAACCTCTTCGTCTTAGTCCAATAGAATTTATTCCTACATAAGACATAGGTTCTCTAGCTCCTTTTGCATAAGGTGGTACATCTTTACGAACCAGAGATCCTCCCGTTACAAAAGCGTGCTGACCAATAGTACAAAATTGATGAACGGCAGTCATACC
>JAJRQR010000135.1 GCA_024280145.1 Bacteroidota bacterium | reverse complement strand
TAATTAATTTAATTCAGAAGGCTTTGCGTCTTAGCGAGAAAACATGAAAAAAGCAATCATCATAGGAACCACTTCAGGAATCGGAAAAGAACTCGCAACTATTCTTGTCAACAACAATTACAAAGTAGGAATTACAGGAAGACGTAATGAGCTACTCGAAGAAGTTAAAGCAACCAATCCAGAAAAATTCATCATTAATTCTTTTGACTGTACTACGGAAAACAATTCAGAAAAATTATCTGAATTAGTATCCGAATTAGGAGGATTGGATTTGCTAATAATGAGCTCAGGAACAGGTGATGAAAACAGCAATCTTGATTATAAAGAAGATGAAAAAACCGTCAATCTCAACGTAAAAGCCTTTACCGAGATTATGGACTGGACTTTTAACTATTTCAGAAAACAAGGGTTTGTACATATTACCGCAATTAGTTCTGTTGCGGGATTGCGAGGTAGTAAATACGCTCCTGCTTATTTTGCTTCAAAAGCATACCAAATAAACTTTTTAGAAAGCCTTCGGAAAATTGCAAAGAAGCCAATTTACATCACCGATATTCGCCCGGGTTATGTTGATACTGCAATGGCTTTGGGTGATAATTTATTTTGGGTTTCCAGCAAAGAAAAAGCTGCCAAACAAATATTCTCTGCCATCAAAAACAAGAAAGACGTTGCTTATATTTCAAAAAGATGGCGATTGATTGCTTGGGCATTAAAGATTGTTCCTAGATTTATTTATAAACGGGTTTGATTTTTTAATCACAAAGTTCACAAAAATTTCACACAAAGATCACAAAGAAATAATTACTTTCGTGAAATAAGTGAAACTAGAATCCAATGAAAATATACACCAAAACTGGCGATAAAGGAACCACCGCATTATTTGGAGGTACAAGAGTCCCAAAATATCATATTCGTATTGAGAGTTACGGAACAGTAGATGAATTAAACTCCTTTATTGGCTTGGTTCGGGATCAAGAAATTGATGCTCGTTCAAAAGAAATGTTAACCCATATTCAAGAACGTCTTTTTACTTTGGGTGCGATTTTAGCAACACCTCCAGAAAAAGAAAAACTTAAAAGTGGAAAAGAACGATTGAACATTCCAAGAATAGACGAAGAAGATATTAAGTTGTTAGAATCCGAAATTGATGCGATGAATGACAGCCTCCCTCCTATGACGCATTTTGTTTTACCAGGAGGACATCCAACGGTGTCACATTGTCACGTAGCTCGTTGTGTTTGCCGTCGTGCCGAGCGTTTAGCTACTTTATTAAACGACCAAGAACCCATCGATCCTTTGGTTATTAAGTATTTAAATCGTCTATCTGATTACCTATTTGTGATGGCACGAAAATTGACTAAAGACTTACAGATTGAAGAAATTAAATGGGTTCCGAAGAAACTATAATTTTTTCATAAAAATAAATTATAAATAACTGTTTTTAAGTTACTTATAAACGTTCTTAAAAATAAAGCAGAAATAACTACGATTTTACTTGACTTTTTGATCAAAAAAATTATTTTTGCAGAAAATTAAAAATAATAAAGTCTATGTATTGGACATTAGAATTAGCATCCTTTTTAAGTGATGCACCTTGGCCGGCAACGAAAGATGAATTAATAGATTATTCTATTAGAACTGGAGCTCCTATGGAAGTAGTTGAAAACCTTCAAGCAATTGAAGATGAAGGCGACTCTTACGACTCTATCGAAGAAATTTGGCCGGACTATCCCACCGATGAAGATTATCTGTGGAATGAAGATGAATATTAAACAATTAATAAAAAGAAAAAGTCTCTAATTAAGAGGCTTTTTTTTTGCTTAAAACTTAAAAACTAAAAACAGCCTAACCTTTGGCTATGTTGTTTTTTTACAGTTTTTTTGTAGTAATTTTAAAATAAATATGAAGCGTTTTTTAAATATTGATATTTAGACAATTACTTCGTAAACTTTGTGGCTAAACTTCGTAATTTTAACTACTAAATAAAAAAGAAAATAATTTAAAGGAATTTCCTTTAAAAACAACATATAGAAATGGGAATATTAGATAGCGTTTTAAAACTATTTGTAGGAGACAAATCCAAAAAAGACATGGGAGATCTTCAGCCTTTGGTTAATGAAATTAAAACATTCGAATCGGCAATTGCACAACTTTCAATAGATGAATTAAGAGCAAAAACCGTTGAGTTCAAATCCAAGATAAAAGAAGATCAAAAAGCGATTCAAACGCAAATTGATGAACTTGAAAAACGATCTGAAACGGTTGAAGATATCAACGAAAAAGAAGAAATTTACAATCAGATTGATCAATTAAAAGACGATCGTTACGAAGTTGAAAAGAAAACCTTAGACGAAATACTTCCCGAAGCTTTTGCCGTTATGAAAGAAACAGCAAAACGTTTTAAAGAAAATGAAACCCTTACTGTTACTGCAACTCCTTTTGATAGAGAAATTTCTGCAAGTAAAGATTATGTAACCCTTGACGGTGATAAAGCCACTTGGCAAAACTCTTGGGATGCCGCTGGTAAAGAGATTACTTGGGATATGGTTCATTACGATGTTCAGTTAATTGGCGGTATTGCACTTCATCAAGGAAAAGCTACCGAAATGCACACAGGTGAAGGTAAAACATTGGTAGCAACTCTTCCGATGTACCTAAACGGTTTGGCAGGAAACGGAGTTCACTTGGTAACAGTAAATGATTACTTAGCAAAACGTGATAGTGCGTGGATGGCTCCTTTGTTTCAGTTTCACGGTTTGAGTGTGGATTGTATCGATCATCACCAACCAAATTCAGAAGAAAGAAGAAAAGCATATAATTCAGATATTACTTACGGAACTAACAACGAGTTTGGTTTTGATTACCTAAGAGATAATATGGCTCACGCACCTGAAGATTTGGTGCAACGCCCTCACCATTATGCGATTGTGGATGAGGTGGATTCAGTTTTAATTGATGATGCTCGTACACCGTTGATTATTTCAGGACCTGTTCCGCAAGGGGATCGCCACGAATTCAATGAACTAAAACCCAAGGTTGCTGATATTGTTGCTGTTCAGAAAAAATACTTAACCCATGTTTTAGCCGAAGCAAAAAAACTAATTGCTTCAGGTGATGACAAGGAAGGTGGTTTCCAATTATTAAGGGTTTTTAGAGGAATTCCGAAGAACAATGCATTGATTAAATTTCTTTCAGAAGAAGGAATTCGCCAATTACTTCAGAAAACTGAAAATCATTATATGTCCGACAATAACCGTGAAATGCCAAAGGTAGATGCGGAATTGTACTATGTAATCGATGAGAAAAACAATCAGATAGAATTAACCGATAAAGGAGTTGATTACCTTTCGGGAGAAGACAATCCAGATTTCTTCGTAATGCCAGAAATTGGTGTAGAAATTGCAAAAATTGAAGAACAAAACCTTTCTTCGGAAGAGGAAGCTGATAAAAAAGAAGAACTTTTCCGTGATTTCGGAATTAAAAGTGAACGTATCCATACGATGAACCAATTGTTGAAAGCTTATTCATTATTTGAAAAAGATCAACAGTACGTGGTGATGGAAAACAAGGTGATGATTGTAGATGAATCTACCGGTCGTATTATGGACGGAAGACGTTATAGCGACGGATTACATCAAGCAATTGAAGCCAAAGAAAATGTAAAAATTGAAGCGGCGACGCAAACTTTTGCAACGATTACCCTTCAGAATTACTTTAGAATGTACCGCAAACTTTCGGGTATGACAGGTACAGCGGTTACGGAAGCAGGTGAACTTTGGGAAATCTATAAATTGGATGTGGTGGAAATTCCTACTAATAGACCTATTCAACGTGATGACCGTGAAGACAAGATTTACAAAACAAAACGTGAAAAGTACAATGCAGTAATTGATGAAGTTACCAATTTATCTGAAGCTGGAAGACCAGTGTTGATTGGTACAACCTCAGTAGAAATTTCTGAATTACTAAGTCGTATGTTGAGCATTCGCAATGTTAGACATAATGTGCTGAATGCGAAATTGCATAAAAAAGAAGCAGATATTGTTGAAGAAGCAGGACACGCAGGAGTAGTAACTATTGCTACCAATATGGCGGGTCGTGGTACCGATATTAAATTATCTGATGAAGTTAAAAAAGCGGGCGGACTTGCTATTGTGGGTACCGAGCGTCACGATTCACGTCGTGTTGACAGACAGTTACGTGGTCGTAGTGGTCGTCAAGGAGATCCAGGAAGTTCACAGTTTTATGTGGCTTTGGATGACAATCTAATGCGTCTCTTCGGAAGTGAACGTATCGCAAAAATGATGGATAAAATGGGATTACAAGAAGGTGAAGTAATTCAACATTCTATGATTTCAAAATCTATTGAAAGAGCACAGAAAAAGGTAGAAGAAAACAACTTTGGTATTCGTAAAAGATTACTGGAATATGATGATGTAATGAACGCTCAACGTGAAGTGGTTTACAAACGTCGTTTCCACGCATTGTTTGGAGATCGTTTAAGAGTGGATATCGCGAATATGATTTTTGATACAGCAGAAGTAATTGCTGAAGGAAACAAAGGAGCACAAGATTTTAAGAATTTTGAATTTGAATTAATTCGTTATTTCTCTTTAACTTCTCCAGTTAATGAAAGTGAATTCGAAAACATGAATGCACAAGAAATTGCAGGAAAAGTGTACAAAGCTGCTTATGATCATTATCAAAGTAAAATGATTCGTAATGCAGAAGTTGCTTTCCCAGTAATTAAGAATGTATATGAAACACAGAAAGATCAATACAAACGTATTTTGGTTCCATTTACCGATGGAGTAAAAACATTAAATGTAGCAACCGATCTTGAAAAAGCATACGAAACTCAAGGGAAACAGTTGATTCACGATTTTGAAAAGAATATTTCATTAGCGATTATCGATGATGCTTGGAAAACTCATTTACGTAAAATGGATGAGTTGAAACAATCGGTTCAGTTAGCAGTTCACGAGCAAAAAGACCCTTTGTTAATTTACAAATTTGAAGCTTTCGAATTGTTTAAAGCAATGATTGAGCAGGTGAATAAAGATGTAATTTCATTCTTATTTAAAGGAGAATTACCGCAAGAAAACCAGCAACAAATTAGAGAGGCACAACAAGTAAAATCAAATAAAAATTTAACAGAGCAGAAAGACGAAATCCAAAATATGGATGAGCGTGCTGCCGAGTCTCGTGCTGCAGGTCAAACACAACCGCAACAACAAATTACCGAAACCATAGTTAGAGAACGTCCAAAAATTGGTCGTAACGAAAAAGTAACTATTAAAAACGTAATGAGTGGCGAAAACAAAACCGTAAAATTTAAACAAGCTATCCCTTTGCTTGATAAAGGAGAATGGGTTTTGGTTGAATAATAAATTAAACTAAATAAATTTTGAAGAGTCATAGAGATATGGCTCTTTTTTTTGTTTTATTTTTTAATTATAAATAATTATCTTTTGTTATTTTATCGTACAATAAAACTACCTATTTTTGTCTTTACACTATTATTTTATAATTGGTCTAATAACAACAATTATCAATATTTACTATATATTTGATTCTAATTTATAAATTAAAACTTTTCAAATGAAAAATAAATTATTTTTATACACCATGCTAAGTGCTGTATTATTTATTTCCTGTAATTCTTCAGGGAATGGAGAGTACGACACTCGAGCAATAGAAAGTCTTGATAAACTTACCGAAACCATTGGAAATATGGAATCATTAAGTTATACAGTAGAAAGCTACATCGTAAATGAAAAAGGTGATGAGACCAGTAAACTAAGTGATGTCTATCTAAAAGGCGCCAATAAAATGTTCATTGAAAACGAGAGTAATAAAGGAAACAAAAACTTTTGGTATAATGGTGAAAAATTTGCTTACTTTTTATTTGGTAAAAATGAATATGATATTTTAGATGCTCCAAATAACATCTTAAAATTAATTGATTCTATCAATAGTAAATATGGAATTTATTTTCCAGCAGCCGATTTTCTATATCCGACTTTAACAGATGATATGATAAATAATTATGATCAAATTTTATATTTCGGTGATGAAAATGTAGATGATGTTGATTGCATTTCATTAGAAGCTTCAAATGAGGAAAACATTGTTCAAATTTGGATTGAAAAAGAAAGCAACTTACCTCATAAAATGGTGATTGTTTCAAAATCAAATGAAAACAAATATTACGAAGCTGTGTATTCTAATTGGAGAATCAATCCAAAACTTCCCGATGTTATGTTTGAGTTTCAAGCACCAAGTGGATCAAAACAAGTAAAATTTCAACCAAAAAACTAAATAGACATGAAAAATTTAAAATACATCCTATTTGTTATCGTATTAGTTTTAGGTTCTTCAGCAACCGATTTAATGGCACAACGCATGAGAGGCGGTGGCGGTGGAAGCCGAGGTGGTGCTAGCCGAGGAGGTTCAAGTATGAGTCGTGGTGGCGGTGGAGCAAGTAGAAGTTATAGTGGAGGCGGAAGAAGTGGATCTATTAACGGTGGTTCTAGAAAATCTACGACACGACCAAGCACTAGCCAATACAACAGACCAAAAACAACGAGACCATCTACCAGTAACAGAACTAGACCTTCAACATCTAATCGTAGTAATGTTAGACCTTCTAACGGAAATAGAAAATCAACTACAAATAGATCGAATGTAACTCCTAAAAACAAATCAAGAAGTACTAGTAATAGAGCAAGTACATCTAATAGGAATAAAGCAAATAATAAGGCTTCAACTTCTAATAGAAACAATAATGTAAATAGAAATTCTAATGGAAATAGAGGTAACAGTAATAGAAATGTAAACCGAAATACGAATAGAAATGTAAACGTTAATGTTAATCATAACGTTCGTGTAAGTCATGGTGGTGGTTATTACAATGGTCATCGTGGATATCACTCATATCATTACCATGGATACCATGGGTATCATTATGGTTCTTATTGGCATCCTTGGGGATTCTTTGTAGCAACTATGGCAGCTACAGCAGTAATTGTTTCAATAAACAACGCTTCCTATCATTATGATCAAGGTGTTTATTACACCCAATCTTCAGGAGGTTATACCGTAGTTAATGCGCCGACTAATATTGTGGTAAACACTTTACCAAAAGACATGGAAACCATACAATTAAACGATGACACCTATTATTACTTTGGTGGTGCCTTTTATATTAAAGAGAATGGAAAGTATAAAGTAATCGAAGCACCAGATGGAGCAGTGGTTACGAACATTCCAGAAGGTGGTGAGGAACTAGAAATAGAAGGTCAAAAATATGTAGTTTATAACACTACCTATTACCAACCTTTTTCACAAAACGGAAAAGACTTATATCAAGTAGTTGCTATGGGATCAGCAGATTAGTAAATTAATTGCTTTCAAATAATTCAAAAAAAGTTTCTCTAATAAAAGAGAAACTTTTTTTTGTACATTGCATTCACTAAATTCAAATCATTACTAATGAAAAAACTATCACTTTTATTCATCTTATTTGCTTTTATAGCAGGTAAAAACGATACCAAAAAAGAAACAACTTCTGAAAAAGAAACTTCAACTGAAACTGCTTCTTCAGAAAAAGAAACCAAAGGATATCCAACCAATGTGTATTTTGGTGACACCCACTTACACACCGATTTATCGATGGACGCGGGTTCATTTGGAAACCGAATTGGTATGGACGAAGCTTATAAATTCGCTCGTGGTGAAGAAGTAACTTCAAGTACAGGAATTAAAACAAGATTGGATGTACCATTAGACTTTTTAGTAATTGCAGATCACTCTGACGGAATGGGGCTTTTTCCAGGATTATTAGCAGGAGATGAAATATTGATGAAATATCCATTATTTAAAAAATGGAATGTGATGTTAAAAGAAGGTAAAGGTGGAGAAGTTGCGATAGATTTAATTAAAAACTTCTCACAAGGTACTTTCCCAATAAAAACTAATAATGTTGAAATGATGACTCCTGTATGGAAAAGCGTTGTCGATGCTGCTGAAAAATACAATGACCCAGGAAAATTCACTGCGTTTATTGGTTATGAATGGACTTCATTAATCAAAGGGAACAACTTACATCGTAATGTTATTTACCGTGACAATGGTGATAAAACCATTACACAATTGCCTTATACAAATGAAGATAGTTCAGATCCTGAAAAATTATGGGAGAATTTAGCGGCATACGAAAAAAATACAGGCGGACAAGTATTGGCAATTCCACATAACGGAAACCTTTCCAACGGAATGATGTTTATGGAAGAAACTATTTCAGGAAGCGAATTCGATAAAGCTTATTTAAAGAAAAGAGCAAAATGGGAACCTTTATATGAAGTTACTCAAATTAAAGGTGATGGTGAAGCACACCCTTTCTTATCTCCAAACGATGAATTTGCAGATTATGAAAACTGGGACAAAGGAAATTTAGATTTAAGTGAAGCTAAAACCAACGAAATGTTAGAACACGAATATGCGCGTTCAGCCTTAAAAATTGGATTAAAATATAAAACCAAAATGGGAACCAATCCTTTTAAATTTGGAATGGTGGGTAGTACAGATTCTCATACTTCATTAGCAACAGCTGATGATTCTAATTTCTTCGGAAAAGCATCCAACGCAGAGCCATCTAAAGAAAGATGGGAGCATAAATTTATCGATGGTAATGAAGCAGATGTTTACACTTGGGAAACTTTAGCTTCTGGTTATGCAGCGGTTTGGGCACAAGAAAACACAAGAACATCTATTTGGGATGCCATGAAACGTAAAGAAACGTATGGCACCACAGGTTCTAGAATGCAAATCCGTTTCTTTGGAGGCTGGGATTATAACAATGCTGATTTAGAAAATTTAGTAGATGCAGGGTATACCAAAGGTGTTCCAATGGGAGGTGATATGAGTAATGGTACTGGTAAAAAACCAACATTTATAGTTTCTACTTTAATGGATCCTAATGGGGGAAGCCTTGACAGAATCCAAATTGTAAAAGGTTGGGCAAATGCTGATGGTACTTTAAACGAAAAAGTAGTGGATGTAGTCTGGAGCGGTGATCGTAAAGTAGATGCAAACGGAAAAGTACCTTCTGTAGGAAATTCAGTTAATTTAGAAGATGCAACTTGGGATAATTCTATTGGTGCAACGCAATTAAAAGCAGTATGGACAGATAAAGATTTTGATCCTGCTTTAGAGGCATTTTATTATGTAAGAGTTTTAGAAATTCCAACACCACGTTGGACATTATATGATGTACTAAAATATGGAGCAGAAATGAGTGAAGAAGTACCAATGACACAAACCGAAAGAGGATATACTTCTCCTATCTGGTATTCACCAAAATAGAATTTTAAAATTTGATATTCATTTAGTGAATGATAATATGTTGAAAAGACTGTCTATTCAGGCAGTCTTTTTTTTATAACAAAAACAACCTATCATTTTTTAAATATAATTAATCTATATTTACTATCGAATCTTTAATTCCTTTTCAAATGAAAAAACTCATCTTATTAATCACAATAATCTTTATTTTTTCTTGTAAAAATGAACCTAATAAAGAAACTACAAATGAAAATAGTAACGTTGAAGTGACTTCCTCTGAAACGAACTCAAAAACTAAAGGTTTCAACAAAAATAAAAATGCTTATTTCGGGAATCTTCACATTCATACTTCTTGGTCTTTTGATGGATTCACAAACGGAAGTATCACAGAACCTAATGATGCATATCGTTGGGCACAAGGAGAATCTATTCCTGGCGGAGGAAGTGGAACACCTTTACAAATTAAAACTCCTTTAGATTGGTACGCTGTTTCAGATCACGCAGAATGGATGGGAATGTTTAAAATGATGGCAGATTCAAGCACCGAAATAAGTAAATTAGATTTTGCCAAAAGAGTTACTTCTAAGGATCAAGCAGTTGCATTTAAAGCCTTTGGTGATTTTTATATGACTTTAGTACGGATGGACCTCTATCTAAAGAGCCTTTGTTTTCAGATAAAAAAATTATGAAATCTGTTTGGAAAGAAATTGTAGAAACTGCAGACAAACATAATAAACCAGGAGAATTCACCACGTTTCCTGCTTTTGAATGGTCTTCAAATCCAAACACTAGAAATTTACATCGAGTTGTTCTATTTAAAAATTCAGAAAACATTCCAGAATTGGCATATTCTTCACTAAACTCAATGAGACCTGAAGATTTATGGGCTTGGATGGAAGAGATTAGAACAAATGGAGCTACTCTTTTAGCTATCCCACATAATGGTAATGCTAGTGATGGGTTGATGTTCTCATTAAATGATTCAGACGGAAATCCTATTTCAAAAGCATACAGTGAACAAAGAATGAGAAATGAGCCTCTTTATGAAATCAGTCAAATTAAAGGGACTTCTGAAGCACATCCAGATTTATCACCAAACGATGAATTTGCAAATTTTGAACTTTGGGATTATACCTTAGCTGCTACGGCTGAAAGACCTACCAACAGAAAAGGAAGTTACCTCCGTCAAGCATTATTAGATGGTATCAGGATAGAAAATGAAGGAAATGGAAATCCTTTTAAATACGGTATTATTGGTGATTCAGATAGTCATAATTCTGCTGCCTCTATTGAAGAAGATAATTATACGGGTAAATTCGGTATGGAAAATGATCCTTCCCATAGAGTTAACGGAGTTCCCGGTTTTCCTGATGCTAATAATCAGCAACTAAGAGAGTTTAGTTCAGGTGGTTTAGCTGGTGTTTGGGCAGAAGAAAATACAAGAGAAGCCATATATAATGCATTGCTTAGAAAAGAAACTTTTGGTACTTCTGGTACAAGAATGAAAGTTCGCTTTTTTGGAAGTTTTAATTTTGATAAAGAAATTATTGCGGATAAAAATTGGTTAACAAAAGCTTATGCAACAGGAGTTCCTATGGGAAGTGACTTAACAAATTCCGAAGGAAAACCCCCAACGTTTATCATTCATGCAATTAAAGAGGTTGATGGTGCAAATCTTGACAGAGTTCAAATTATTAAAGGTTGGGTTGATATTAATGGAGAAACACACGAAAAAATTTACGATGTTGCTCTTTCAGATGACAGAAAAGAAGGATCAATATCTGTTGGAAATACAGTTGATTTAAAAATGGCAAAATATAGTAATACTATTGGTGCTGTTCAATTTTTCACCACCTGGACAGACCCTAATTTTAATGCTTCACAAAACGCATTTTATTATTTGCGTGTGATAGAAATTCCAACACCACGTTGGTCAACCTATGATGCCGTTACTTTAGGAATACCTGTAAGAACAGATATTCCATCAACTATTCAAGAAAGAGGTTGGTCTAGTCCTATTTGGTATTCACCGAAGTAAAAATTATTCATACGATGACTTTGAGTCATCGTATGAATTACTAAAACTCACACCGTAACTTTGAGTCACGGTGTGAGTAAATAAAACACCAAAAGGCTGTCTAAAAAGACAGTCTTTTTTTTTATATTTACCATTATTTTCAAATGAAAAAAAAACACCCAAAAAATACGCTAGAAAAATTAAAAGAACTTCTACCTCAACTAGAGGATAGAGATCGATTAAAATTTTTAGAAATCTGTAGTTTTACAAAATTTAAAAATAGAGAGATTCTTGTGCCCGAGGGTAATACTTCAAAAAAAGCTTTTTTAATTTTAGAAGGTATTGTTAGAGGCTATCTGACTACAAAATCTGGTGAAGAAAAAACAATTCTTCTTCGTGGTAAAGGTATTTTTGTTGCTTATGCAGATACAATTTTCAAAGATGCCCCCACAAAATACACTTACGAATCTATTGGAAATACGGAAGTGTTACTTTTTAATTCCGATACCTATATTAAACTCGCTGAAAAAGATGATGTCTTAAAAAATCTATTTATTAATATTTTAAAAGAAGCGGTAAGTGTTTTAAATTATCGAGTAGAAACGATGATTACAATGAGTAATGAAGAACGTTATATAGATTTGGTAAAGCGTAATCCAGATTTTTTAAATTCTGCATATAAAAAAGATATCGCTAACTACCTGGGTATCACTCCTGTTTCCCTTTCTCGAATTATTAAAAGAATTAATCAAAATTAACAATTGTTAATTTTCAAACAATCTCAAAATTTTACCTTTGCTTCCGTTGTTCAGTCAGCATTCAGCTAAAAATTAAAATTTAGTTTAGGTAATATTATGGGTTAAAACTAACCCTTTTTCTTTTTTTAATAATTACAAAAACAATGTCAAGAATATTTCTTTTACTTTTTCTGTTTATTTCAGCACCTATAATTGCTCAAGAAGAATCTGATGAACAAAAGGCGGCGGCAAACGCAACAAATCCTTTAGCTTTTGTAACCAAATTACAGATTCAACCAAATTATACGCTTAAAGATAATGGAGGAGATCAGTTGTCAATATTTAACAGAATTATGCAACCTTCAAAAACCATTGGTTTGCCATTTATTAAAAGTAACAATCCTAAAATCTATACTATTTATAGATTGGAAATGCCTTTAGTAAGTCAGACGTTTCCAGATAATGTCGGAGATGCAACAGGTATATCCGATTTTATTATAATAGATGCAGTAGCATTTAAACTAAAAAAAGGTTTGTTTGGTATTGGACCTGCCTTGATAATGCCAACTGCTACTTCCGAATATTTGGGAGCCGGAAAATGGAGCGCAGGAGCAGCAGCAATTTATGGAACTAAAGCATTTGGATTGTCTTTAGGTGTTTTGGGGCAACAATTTATTTCTTTTGCTGGAGATTCAGAACGTGCCGATCAAAATTATTTATTACTTCAACCTATTATTACTAAAATTTTTAAGAAAGGGTATTTTATAAACTACTCTCCTATTATGAAATTTGATTGGGAAAATAGCACCTATAATATTCCAATCGGACTAAGTATTGGAAAAGCATATTCAAAAAGCTTAACGATGTTTATAGGGGTAGAGTATGTAGTAAGTGGGCCTGGTCAGGGAGATTTTACGGTTCGTTTAAATATCAATACTATGTTTGATTCAATGAAATAAAGATATGAAAAAAACAACTCTTTTATCAATTATTGCTTTATTAAGTTTACAATATGCCATAGCTCAAGGTGATGGAGCACGTATGACATTATGGGGACCAACGGGTGTAACAGGTGTGATTCCTAAATGGATGGGATTAAATCAAAATATGACTCCTGCCCACATTTTAATTAAAGGAGCCGATATAACTATTAATGCTTTTCCTATTACTGCTGTTCATAATTTTGGAATTGCAGGTAGGTTTGCACAAGTAATGGTAAATGCAGTTCCTGGTAATGTTTCTGGAACAATTATTTCTTCCTCGATTCCAGGAAACCCCCTTCCTGAAAATATTTCTATTAATGCAAATGGATTTGCAGATGGTTTTGTAGGTTTTAAACTTGGATTAATAAATCAACCAGCTTTGAATGTTAAAGAATACATAGCCTATAAACACAAAACATTTTCAATGACCAGTTATACACGTATCTGGTATCCGGGTTCTTATGACCAAACAGAAAACATGAATCTTGGCAGCAATCGTTGGACTTTTGAGCTGGGATTACCAATGAATATCTATTTAAGCAAGAAAAACCCAAAAAGAGCCACTTGGTTTGAAGTCTATCCTGCCATTCAATTATATACTGCAAATACAAATCCAACAAATATCACCAATGCAGATAAAACCGAACAACTTCCGTTATTTACAATTGAGAATCATTTAAGTCATAATTTTACTGATAAATTTTGGGCGGCACTAGACCTTCGATATCAATATGGTGGAGAGCTAAAAGCTGATGGTATAAAACAAGACAACCTCATAAATGCTCTTGGAGGTGGAGGAACTTTAGGGTATCAAATAATTCCGCCATTAGCAGCCCATATATCCTACGGATATGTATTTACAAACCCATCTGATGTAAATGCAAATATGATTAAAGCTACGATAGTTTTTACGTATGCTAACTTAAAGAAATTACAAAATTAACACTAAAAAAAATGAAAAAAACAATCCACTTAATCACACTTATATTACTGATAAGTTCTGGTATTTATGAAGTTAAAGCACAAAAACTCTCAAACCAATATATTGGAGAAGTTTTACCTTTTGCGCCAGAACCGATGTCTGCAAAACATGCAAGGCTTCAGGATTCAAAAATGGAATGGCCAAAACAAGAGCAACGCTTACCAAAAGATGCTCCAAATATTTTAATTGTAATGTTGGACGATGTTGGCTTTGGAGTTGCCGAAACTTTTGGTGGTGGTGTAAAAACACCCACTTTAACGAAATTGGCAGATGAAGGTATTGCATACAATACTTTTCATACTACATCTATTTGCTCTCCTACTCGAGCAGCACTTTTAACGGGTAGAAACCATACTCGTGTTGGATATGGTTCTATTGCTGAACGTGCTGTTGCCTGGGATGGTTATACTGGTATAATGCCCAAAACAGGAGCTACCATTGCCGAAGTATTAAAAGCTTATGGCTACAGAACTTCTGCCTTTGGAAAATGGCATAATACTCCTGCACTTGAAACAACAACTGTAGGACCTAAAGAGCATTGGCCTAATAATTACGGTTTTGAGTATTTCTATGGCTTTTTTGGAGGTGCTACTTCTCAATATGAACCTAGGCTATACGAAAATTATAACCCTATTGAACCACCTATTCACGATCCTACCTATCACCTTACGGAGGATTTGACAGCGAAAGCTCTTAAATGGTTAGACGATAAACAAGCCTACACACCAGACCAACCTTTCTTAATGTATTGGACACCTGCAGCTGTTCACGGTCCGCATCATGTTTTTAAAGAATGGACAGATAAATACAAAGGAAAGTTTGACGATGGTTGGGATGCTTATCGTGAAGCTACTTTCAAACGTCAGCTGGAATTAGGAATAATTCCAAAAGGCACAAAGCTAACACCACGTGACACAACTATGGAATCATGGGAATCTATACCCGAAGACGAAAAGGATTTCCAACGTAGATTAATGGAAGTTTATGCCGGTTTTGTAGAGCATACAGATGTACAGGTAGGTAAATTAATTGATGGTTTAGAAGAACGTGGATTAAAAGAAAATACCATTATTATTTATATTTTCGGTGATAATGGATCAAGTTCGGAAGGACAGCAAGGTACGGTTTCTGAAATTCTGGGTCAAAATAATATTCCCACTAAAATATCACAACATATTGCAGCCCTTGAACCTCTTGGAGGTTTAGATGCACTTGGCGGCCACAAAGTAGACAATCAATATCATGCCGGTTGGGCCTGGGCTGGTAGTACACCTTTTAAAGGAGTAAAATTGATGGGGTCTTATTTTGGAGGCACACGAAATCCAATGATCATTTCATGGCCTAAAAAAATAAAGCCCACTAAAGAAATGAATAATCAGTTCCTTCACGTGGTAGATATTGCTCCTACTTTATACGAAATTTTAGATATAAAAGCACCAAGGGTTGTTAATGGCTGGGAACAATTGCCAATTGATGGTGTAAGTTTTGCCTATACATTCGATGAGAAATATCCTACGAAGGAAAAAGAAAATCAATTTTTCGATAATAATGGAAGTCGTGGTATTTATGCCGATGGATATTTTGCAGGAACTTTTGGACCTTTGATTCCTTGGAATAAACCGCTATCTAAAAAAACTTGGCCAACTTGGGATTCTGCAAAAGATCAATGGGAACTTTATAAACTAGATGAAGATTTCTCTCAGGCAACTGATTTGGCTGAAAAAAACCCTAAAAAATTAGAAGAAATGAAAGCCCTTTTTCTTGAGGTAGCAGAAGATAACAAAGCCTTTCCGATTGGTGCAGGTATGTGGTTGAGATTACATCCTGAAGACCGAAGAGAAACACCTTATACAGAATGGAATTTTACTCAAAATACCCGAAGAATGTCAGAGTTTGCTGCTCCAGGATTAGGAAGGGATAATAATACGGTGACTTTAGATATTGATGTAGAGAAAAATGCTTACGGAGTTATCTATGTTTTAGGTGGCTATGCTGGAGGATTAAGTTTGTATATGGATAAAGGTTATTTGTATTATGAATATAATTTTTTCCTTATTCACAAATACGAAACACGCTCCAAAAAACCTATTGCTCCCGGAAAACATACTATAGAAGTTGTGACAACCAGAGCCAAATTAGGAGGTCCTTTAAAAGTTGTATTAAATGTAGATGGCAAAGAAGTAGCGCAATTAAATACAGAAGTGTCATTAACTGCTATTTTCTCTCCAAGTGAAACATTGGATATTGGTATTGATTTGGGATCACCTGTTTCGGAAAGATATTATGATCGTCGTCCTTTTGAATTCAATGGTAAGATTGAAAATGTACATATGGTTTTAAACAAATAAAGATGAAAACGAAATCACTTAAAATCATCCTAGTAATAGTTTTTACAACTATATTCTTTTCTTGCGATAACACATTAAAACCAGAAAAGGAAAACACTAATAATGTAGAAACCAATGCTGAAAAAGAAAAGCCAAAAGGTAAACAAACTCCTGCTCCAGAATTAGGTACGTTAATGGGAAAGGAATCTGAAGCATTTTATATTGGAGCTAATGCAATAACCGCATATTATCCTATTGCTTTTTTTGAAGACCTAATGAGAGGAAGAGCTGATATTGATGCTGAAAAAAAGACAGGAAACCCTCGATCTATTGTTAACCAATTAGGGTTAATGAGAAAATTGAGAGGTCCTGAATTTAAACAGATTGCTACGCCTAACAATGATACCTACTATGCTCAATCATTTGTTGACATCTCTAAAGAACCATTAATATTTCATATCCCAGAAATTGAACCGGATCGTTATTTTGTATTTCAATTATGGGATCCGTATGGTGATACTTTCAAATATCTAGGAAGTAGAACTATTGGTAATAAAGGAGGTGACTATGCTTTTGTAGGTCCTGATTTTAAGGGAGAATTACCTAAAAACCTGAACATTGTAAATTGTAAGTATAATAATTTTGCCATTTGGGGTCGCATAGGGACTTTACAAAATGATAATGATGAACAAAAAGTTCATGAAATTGAAGATAATCTGTCATTAGTTTACCTTACAGATTACAAAGCAGGTAATGGTAAGCCAGCGGCAAATCAAGATTTTACAAACAAGAGGATTGAGCTATTAATACCTGAAGATTTACCAGAGGGTTTGGAATTATATTACAAAATAGCAAAAGCATTTGAACATACACCTGCAAAAGATTTAGATGTTGTACTACAAGAAAGTATGTCAAGTATAGGGTACGATAAAGAAGGAACAATCTTCGATTATAAAAGCTTAAATGAAGCTCAAATCCGTGGACTAAAAAAAGCAGCCCTTTATGCTTTAAACCTTATGGATGTTACTGCGAGTACTGTCGGCATTGAAACAAATGGATGGAGATGGAGCCCTAAATCAGGTATCATGGGGAATGATTATTTGTTCCGTGCTGCTTGGGCAAAATGGTATACTGGAGGAAACTCAGCCGAAGAAGCAATTTATATGGATGGTAGAACTGATGATAAAGGAAACCCTTTTGATGCCTCAAAAAAATACACCTTACATTTTGATAAAGATTCACTTCCCAGAGTTAAAGCTTTTTGGTCAATATCAATGTATCATTTATCTGATGGTTCTTTTGTTGAAAATGAAATAGCTCGGTATTCCATAGGAAATAAAACAAAAGGGCTTACTTATAACAAAGACGGATCTCTTGACATCTTTATTCAAGCGGAAGTCCCTAAAGAATCAACACAAAAGAGCAATTGGCTACCAACACCAAAAGAAGGAGGTTTTTATTTGAACCTACGTTTATACAACCCTGACCAAAGTTTACAGAATGGTACTTGGAAACCACCAATGGTAAAAGTTAATAATTAAGTAATAAACCCGTTGGTATAACTTGTCTAGATAATGAAGAAATTAAATTTATGAAAAAAATAATAGTTGTCGTTTTTACTTTGTTTGTCCTTATGGCTTGTAATAACAGTAAAAAACAGAATAATAAATCCGAAACAAATACGATTGAAATATCTGATGAAGAGCAAGCCTATAAAACAGCTGTTGATGCTTATATTTGGGCCTACCCAATGGTATCAATTGGTGTTACTTGTGCTATGGCAACCAATGTGCCTAAACCATTACCCAATGCACACGCTCCTTTAAACACTTTTGGTAGTGTAGGTAAATTATTCACTGCAGATGACACAGATGTTGTGTCTTCAAATGTTGATAATTTGTATTCTTCAGCATTTTTAGATTTAACCCAAGGAGCCGTAGAAATTTCTGTTCCAGCAACCAATGGACGCTATTACTCTATGATGCTAATGGATGTTTATTCTAATGTATTCGATTATATCGGATCAAGAGCAACAGGAACAGATGCTGGAAAATATTTAATTGTTGGTCCTGATTGGAAAGGTGAAAAGCCCAATGATGTATTAAAAGTTTTTCAAGCACCTACAAATTTGGTTTGGGTTATTGGAAGAACTTTAATTGATGGACAAGACGATTTAAAGAATGTTCATGCCATACAAAAACAATATATCGCCACGGTCATTCCTCCCGCAACGGCTTCACCTTCATCTTGGAGCGAAAGAAACATTTTTCCTGCCATAGACAAAACAAAACCTCCCGTAGTTAATGTGAATACCATGGACTGGAAGACGTATTTTACCTGGGCTGGTAAATTAATGATGGAAAAGCCGGTACCTGAATCACAGCAAGCTTATGTGGACAAATTTAAAAGTATTGGGCTGTCTTTTGAAAACGGATTTGATGCTTCATCATTAACACCTGAGCAACAAAAAGGATTAGAAAGAGCAGTTGATGCTGCATTAAAACAAATAGAAGCTGCTGCAAAAAAGAAAACAGGAGTAATACACGAAGGATGGTTTTATAGTTTAGAGGCAGGTGTTTGGGGAGATGATTATTTATATCGAGCTGCTATTGCCTACCGTTCTTTAGGTCAAAATATTCCTGCCGAAGCGGTTTATATGAATACTACCGAAGATAAAGAAGGAAACTTACTAGATGCAAATAAAAACAACTATAAAATAACCTTTGCGAAAGATCAACTGCCTCCTGTTAATGCATTTTGGTCATTTACTATGTATAACGAAAACAACTTTTTTGTACCAAACCCTATTGATAGATTGGCGATAGGAAATAGAACAAAATCTATGAAGCCAAATAAGGACGGTTCGTTAACCATTTACTTTCAAAAAGAAGCGCCTAAAGGAAATGAAGGAAACTGGCTACCAGCTCCAGATGGAAAATTTAGAGTTTCATTACGATTATATGTGCCAAAAGAAAATGTAATCAATGGAAGCTGGTTGCCTCCGGGAATTGAAAAAATAAAACAGTAAAAATCAATAAAAAAAAATAAGAAAACATGACATACTTAACGAAATTGAAAAACATAATTTTTATTGCCTCTGTACTAGTATTTTTTCTTGCGCTGCCATCACAGGCACAAGATATTACCACTGTCGAGGCTACAAGCAGTGAAATAAGTGATAACTTAGATTTAGAAGCGGTAGCTTCGGTATTTGGAGAGTCTGAAGACTTGGAGGATTTTGAGAAACGGCTAAATGACCCTAAAACACAAATATCAAATTTAGATTTAAATAAAGATGAAGAAGTTGATTATTTACGAGTAATAGAAGCTTCAAAAGGTGAAGCTCATTCAGTAACAATTCAAGCCGTTTTAGGGAAAGATAAATATCAAGATGTTGCTCTTATTAATGTAGAAAAAGATAGTAGTGGAGAAACTCAAGTTCAAGTTGTTGGTGATGTTAGTATGTATGGACCTTCATACGTTATCACGCCTGTTTATGTTCACCGACCAGTAATTATTATTTGGTTTTGGGTACCACATTACAATCCATGGAGGTCTCCATATTATTGGGGTCACTATCCTCGACATTACCATCCTTGGCATCCTCATCCTACTCATAGATATAGAACAAATGTTCGAGTAAACGTAAACGTCAATAATTCATACAAACGTACAACGGCTAAAACAAGTAAAACTACTAACGTATCTAGTAAGAAGGAATCTGACAAGGCGACTAAAGCTAAAGAGTCAACTGGAAAACCTGTTAAAGATGACTGGAAAACTGATGCAGAAAAAAAGATAAAAAGAGTAATGTAACAGAAAATAAGACTTCTATACCTTCTAAAAAAACAAATACTAAACCCGTAAAACCTACTAGTAAGAAGCCTGCTTCAAAACCAGCAAGTAGACCTAAAGGAAGAAAGGGTTTATAGCTAAACCTACTTGGTATTCGCCGAAATAAAAATCATTCATACGAAGACTTTGAGTCATCGTATGAATGATCACAACTCACACCGTGACTCAAAGTCACGGTGTGAGTAAATTAAAACACTAAAAGGCTGTCTAGAAAGATAGCCTTTTTTATATTTACCAATAATTATGGAAACTACAGAAGTTCAAAAAAATCACGCAGGGAAAATTATTGCCCTAACTGATCGCTATGCTCTTTTTCTTAATGCATTTATATTTTATGGGAATTAACGGATGGATGAATCCTGCTGGTTGGAATGGTGGTTTACCTCCAATTAGTTTGGTTGCATTTACCTTTTTTACTATTGGATATATCATTAATTTATTCGGAAGAAAATAATTGTTAAAATGAAAAAACTCCTCAAAGAACCCTTCTTACATTTTATAATCATTGGAGCAGCGATGTTTTTACTTTATGGAATGGTAAATAAAAACACTGATTCTAAAAACACCATCATCATAACAGATTTTGATGTTTCGAGTATTATTTCAAAATGGGAAATGCAATGGAAACGTCCTCCAACCGAAAAAGAATTACAAAAATTAATCAATCTAAATATCAAACAAGAAGTTGTTTATCAAGAGGCTTTAAAAATGAATTTAGATCACAACGATGAAATCATCAAACGAAGATTATCTCAAAAAATGCAATTTTTATCGAATGATATAGCTGCGATGATAGAACCAACTGATGAGGATTTAAAAGAATATTTTCAGAAAAATTCAGAGAAGTATTTAACTCCATCTTCCTATTCCTTATATCAAATCACCTTTAGTCCAGATAATAGAAAAAATAATTTTAAAGACGCAGAAGAAACGCTAAGACAATATCCAAATGCTTCCTTTGAAGAAATGAATGGTAAAGGCGATAATTTACCTTTCTCGTATTTCTTTACCGATATCAATACCGATGAATTAGGATTGCAATTAGGTTCTAAATTTCCAGAAGCACTTCAGAGTTTAGAAACCAATAAATGGGTAGGTCCTATTCCTTCAGGATTTGGATATCATTTGGTGTATATCACCAATAAAACCGAGCCACAATTACCCTCTTTTGAAAGTGTAAAAAAAGCGGTGCTTCGAGATTACGAATATGACAAACAGCAAGAAATTGATGAAGCAATTTATCAAGAATTAAAGAAGAAATACGAAATTGATATCGATATTAAATCGGAAGAATTTGATCCGAAATTTGTAGAATATTTACAAACTGAATTCAATAAGTAAGCAATGAAAAGAATCCTATTTCTAATTATTTTCATCTTAACGGTTTCACTTAAAAGTTGGGCACATGAAATACGTCCTGCTTATTTACAAATTGTTCAAACTACCGAAAACAGTTATAATGTGTTCTGGAAAGTTCCGAGAATGGGAGATGGCGTTCCAAAAATTTCACCTGTCTTCCCTCCTTTCTTCACGGTTGAAACTTTACAAAACCCAAATCAGATTCCGGGTTCGGTGATTTATAGTTATAAAATTACTTCAGATAAATTATTAGCAGGAACTATTCTTACTATTGATGGATTAAATAAAACCCTGATTGACGTGTTGGTGAACATCACTTATTTGAATGGCGAAAAAGTAACGTTTATGCTACAGCCTAATAAATATTCGGGTGTAATTCCGGGGAAATCCTCTACCTATGGAGTTATAAAAACCTATACCAAATTAGGAATTGAGCACATACTTTGGGGAATAGATCACTTATTATTTGTGTTGGCATTGATAATAATCACAAGAGGAAAATGGAAGATATTAAAAACCATTACAGCATTTACGATAGCACATAGTATCACTTTAAGTTTGGCGGCATTGGGTTATGTAAACTTTCCAACACCACCAGTTGAAGCTGTAATTGCTTTAAGTATCGTCTTTCTGGCAGTAGAAATCATCAAGAACCTTAACGGAACACAAACACTTACCAGTAAAAAACCTTGGTTGGTGGCTTTTACTTTCGGACTCCTTCACGGTTTCGGATTTGCAGGCGCCTTGGCAAATATTGGATTGCCACAAATGGATATTCCTTTTGCATTAGCCTTTTTTAACATTGG